>DATNKH010000810.1:0-3886 GCA_035603475.1 Thermoanaerobaculia bacterium | reverse complement strand
GGCCATCGCCGACCTCGGCGCCAGGCTCGGGGTGCGCGAGATCCTGCTGCCGGCCGCCAACGCCGGCGAGGCCGCCGCCCTGGAGGCGGTGCGGATCATCGCCGTGGGCACGCTGACCGAGGCGGTGCGGCACGTGCTGGGCGCCGCACCGCTCGGCGCCACCTCGCCGCGGCCGTTCGGCGCCGGGCCGCCGCGCCTGCCGGCCCCCGATCTCGTCCAGGTGCGCGGCCAGGAGACGGCCAAGCGCGCCCTCGAGGTGGCGGCCGCCGGCGGTCACAACCTGCTCTTCCTGGGTCCGCCCGGCTCCGGCAAGACCCTGCTCGCGCGCTGCCTTCCCGGCCTGCTGCCGCCGCTCACCCAGCCGGAGGCGATCGCGGTCACCAAGATCCACTCCCTGGCCGCCGAGGAGCCGCCCGCCGGCCTGCTGCGCGAGCGCCCCTTCCGCAGCCCGCACACCGGCACCAGCACCGCCGGCATGATCGGCGGCGGCCCGAACCCGCGTCCCGGCGAGGCCAGCCTCGCCCACCTCGGCGTCCTCTTCCTCGACGAGCTCCCGGAGTTCCGGCGCGACACCCTCGAGGCCTTGCGGCAGCCGCTCGAGGAAGGGCTGGTGAGCGTCGTCCGCGCCCGCGCCCGCCTGGTCTTTCCCGCCCGTTTCGCCCTGCTCGCGGCGATGAACCCCTGCCCCTGCGGCCATCTCGGCGACCCCCGCCACGCCTGCACCTGCCTGTCGCCGCTGATCGAGCGCTACCGCGGCCGCATCTCCGGCCCGCTGCTCGACCGCATCGACCTGCACGTCGAGATGCCTGCCCTCTCGCTGCGCGAGTTGCGCGCCGCCCCGGGCGAGCCCTCCGCCGTCGTCGGCGCGCGCATCGCGGCCGCGCGGGCGGTGCAGCTCGCCCGCTTCGGCCCGGCCAGCCCGACCCCGGTCAACGCGGCGATGGCGCACGAGGACCTCCGCCGCCACTGCCGTCTCGACAACCCCGGGCAGCGCCTGCTCGACGACGCCTTCGAGAAGCTCGGCCTCTCCGCCCGCGCCCTCGACCGCATCCTCAAGGTCGGCCGCACCCTGGCCGATCTCGAGGGCGCCCCGAGCCTGCGGCAGTCACACGTGGCGGAAGCCATCCAGTACCGAGCGCTCGACCGCCGCATCCTGGGTTGAGGCGGCAGGAGCGGCGCCAGGAGGCTCCACTCGATGGCAGGCCGCCGCGATAAACTGCAAGCCAGAGGAGGCGTATCGCATGGCCAGGCCAGCTACCCGACAGAGAGTCCCTTCGCGGCTGATGACCGCGGAGGAGTTCTTCGAGCTTGACATCCCGGATGCCAAAGCGGAGCTGGTGCGCGGCAGGGTGGTCCGGATGAGCCTTCCCAAGGTGTGGCACGCAGTCATCGCCATGCGGATCGGAGCGCGGCTCCTGGGCTTCGTGGAGGCCCACGGGCTCGGCTACGTCTGCGCCGAAACCGGCTGCATCACGGCCCGCGATCCGGACACCGTGCGCGGCCCCGACGTCGCCTTCGTGTCGTTCGAGCGGATGGCCGGTCAGGTCGCGCCCGACACCTTCCTGCAGTTCGCGCCGGACCTCGCCGTCGAGGTGATCTCGCCGAGCCAGCGGCCCAAGCAGATCCGCGAGAAGGTACAGGATTGGTTCGCCGGCGGAGCTCGCCGAGTCTGGCTCTTCTATCCGCGGACCTGCAACGTCTACGTGCTGCGCTCGCCCACCGACGTGCAGATCCTTGGGCCCGGCGACACGCTGACCGGCGAAGACCTGCTACCCGGCTTCTCCTGCCCGGTCGCCGCTTTCTTCGAGCCGCCAGGGCGCTGATCGACCCTCCGACGCGCTCAGCCGCCGCCGCCCGGGCCGAGGAGCTTTTCCAGCTGCTCGAGGAGGGGGACCTGCCCGGCGAGGATCTTCTGCCGCGCCTCGGTCAGGGAGAACCAGGCGGCGCGGTCGACCTCCGGGAAATTCTGCATCCGGCCCGAGCGCGGCGGCCATTCCATGGCGAAGGTGTTGCTGGCGATGGCCGCGGCGTCGAAATCGCCCGCGGCTGCCCAGGCCATGACCGTCTTGCCGCCGGGCTGCCGGACCGACTTGAGGTGGAGCCACGGTGGCGCGACCGCGAAGCCTGTCTCTTCCGCGAGCTCGCGCCGGGCGGCGGCCAGCGGGTCCTCGCCGGCGGTCACCTCGCCCTTCGGAATCGACCAGGCACCGACGTCCCTGGTTCGCCAGAAGGGGCCGCCGGGATGGACCAGGAAGACCTCATACCCCGCCGCGCCGAGGCGGTAGACGAGAAAGCCGGCGCTAAGCTTCACCATCGTGCATTCCCCTCGACAAACAAGGTATTATGCAGCAACTCGCCGGCCGCCCGTCGCCTGCAGCCAGCCGCCGGACGGCCGCGCCGGATTCCGCCGCGCCGCGGGTTTCTCGATCCGGGAGATCGCGTCTTGCAGCCTCGGCCCGATCGAAGGAGAAGAAGAAGGATGAACCAGCGCGACCCGAGCCTCGACCCACTGCCCCCCAGGCCCGCCGACGTTCCACGCCCTGCCAGGTCCACCGCGTCGATCGCGCCAGGGCCCGCGGCTCCGCTCGCCCGCCCCCTGATCCTCCTCCTCGGGGCCGCGGCGCTGCTGGCGGCGGCAGCGGTCGCCGCGGCCAGGGGGCATGCCGGCCCGTGGCCGGGTACCGCCTCGCCACGGCATGGAATCCACAAGCTCGAGCACGTCGTCATCATCATGCAGGAGAACCGCTCGTTCGATTCCTACTTCGGCACCTATCCCGGCGCCGACGGCATCCCGATGCGCGGCGGACAGCCCGCGGTCTGCGTGCCCGACCCCGCCTCCGGCAGGTGCGTCGAGCCGTTCCATGATGCCGCGGACCTCAACCACGGCGGCCCGCACGGCGCCGCGGCGGCGGCGGCCGCCATCGACGGCGGCAGAATGGACGGCTTCATCGCCCAGGCGGAGCACGCCCGCAAGGGTTGCAGGAACCCGCTCGATCCGGCCTGCGGCGGCACCTCGACCGACGTCATGGGGTACCACGACCAGCGCGAGATCCCCAACTACTGGGCCTACGCGCGTCACTACGTGTTGCAGGATCACATGTTCGAGCCCAACGCGTCGTGGAGCCTGCCCGAGCACCTGTTCATGGTCTCGGAGTGGTCCGCGCGCTGCACGAGCGACAACCCGGCGACCTGCGTCAATCAATTGGAGACCCCCGGCTACCCGCCCGATTACCACCACATCGGGAAGCCGCCCCACTACGCCTGGACCGATCTCACCTACCTGCTGCATCAGCACGGCGTCAGCTGGGCCTACTACGTGTTCACCGGCGCCGAGCCGGACACCGCCGACGACGACGAGATGGCGACCCCCACTCAGCCGCAGAGTGCCAAGACCCCGGGCATCTGGAACCCGCTGCCGTTCTTCACCACGGTCAAGGAGGACGGCGAGCTGGGCAACATCCAGAGTCTCAACGAGTTCTTCCTCGCCGCCCAGAACGGCACCCTGCCCGCCGTCTCGTGGATCTGCCCCAACGACCGGGTGAGCGAGCATCCGCCGGGCCTGGTGAGCGCCGGCCAGGCCTACGTCACCTCGCTGATCGACGCCATCATGCAGGGTCCGAGCTGGGATAGCACCGCGATCTTCCTCGCCTGGGACGATTGGGGCGGCTTCTACGACCACGTCGCGCCGCCGTCGGTCGACCGGAACGGCTACGGCCTGCGCGTGCCAGCGCTGGTGATCAGCCCCTATGCCCGCGCCGGCTTCATCGATCACCAGACGCTGAGCTTCGACGCCTACGTCAAGTTCATCGAGGACCTCTTCCTGGGCGGGCAGCGCCTCGATCCGCGCACCGACGGGCGCCCCGATCCGCGGCCGACGGTGCGCGAG
>DATNKH010000809.1:0-3858 GCA_035603475.1 Thermoanaerobaculia bacterium | reverse complement strand
CACCGCCGGCCGCGGCGAGCGCCGGTCCCGAGCCTGGCGCGCCGCCGCCCTGGTGGCCTCGGCCGCCGTCCTCGCCGTCCTCATCCTGGCCGCGGCGCTGCGCGCGGCGCGCGGCGGCGCTCCGGTGCTCGCCTTCGGCGTCGCCGCCAGCCTGCTCGTCGCCGGCATCAGCGCTTTCGCTCTGTGGTGCCTGGCGGCGGGCGAGCGCGACGCGGCGCGCGGTGGGCTGCTCGCGCTGGGCGTGCGCAACACCGCCGCCAATCCGCGCCGCAGCGTGCTGAGCGTCGGCCTGGTGGCCTCCGCCTGCCTGGTGCTGGTGCTGGTGGCCGCCAATCGCCGGGACCAGGCGTCCGGGGGACCGCGCGGATGGGGAGGGTGGAACCTCGTCGCCGAGTCCGCGACGCCGATCTACCAGGACCTCGGCCGGCGCGAGGGACGCGCCGCTCTCGGATTCTCCGCGGAAGCAGAGCGGGTGCTCGCCGGAAGCGAGATCGCCGGCCTCGCCGAAGTGCCAGGCGACGATGCGAGCTGCCTCAATCTCTACCGTCCGCGGCGGCCGCGGCTGCTGGGCGTGCCGCCGCGGCTGGCGCGCCAGCGCTTCCCGCTCGCGGCGGGGGACGGGAGCCTCGAGAGCCTGTTCGCCGGTGCCGTGGCGAAGCCGAGACTTCCCCCTGAGAAGGGGGGCCGCGGCTCCGCCCGTCGCCAGTCGGGGCATCCCGGCTGGGAGGAGGGGGCGTCCCCTTCCCAGGCGGCCGCCGAGGCGGAGGCCATGCCGGCGGTGGGCGATGAGCAGGCGGTGCGCTGGGTGCTGCACCTGGGGGTCGGAGACGAGATCACGGTGGCGGACGCGGCCGGCACGCCGGCGAGGCTGCGGATCGCCGGCCTCCTCGCGGGCAGCCCGCTGCAGGGTGCGCTCCTGGTCCCGGAGCAGGCGCTGGCGCGCCGCTTCCCGCGCCATGGCGGCCGCAGCGTCTTCCTGGTGCGCACGCCGCGCGGGCGGGAGGAAGCGGTCGCCGGCCTGCTCGGCGACCAACTGCGTGACTTCGGGCTCGAGGTGGCGCCGGTCGCCGAGCGGCTGCGGCTCTACTCGCGGGTCGAGGACACCTATCTCGCCAGCTTCGAGGCGCTGGGAGCCCTCGGCTTGCTCCTCGGCACCTGCGGGCTGGCGGTGGTGCTGCTGCGCAACGTGGTCGAGCGGCGCTGGGAGCTCGCCGCGCTCCGCGCCTTCGGCTTCCGCAGGCGGCGCCTGGCCGCCATGCTGCTGCTGGAGAACCTCTCTCTGCTGGCGCTGGGCCTGGCGCTGGGAACCGCCGCCGGCCTGCTGCCGGAGGCGCTCGGCGCCGGTCAGGCGGGGAGCTTTCCCTGGCTCCCCTTGACCGCGACCCTGGGCGCCGTCCTGCTCGCCGGCCTGCTGGCGAGCGGCCTGGCGGTGGCCGTCGCGCTGGGCGCCCCGCTGTTGCAGGTGCTCAAGGCAGAGCGTTAGTAAGGTAGCGCCGGCATGGCCGACCCGGTGAACGGCCGCTCCAAAGCACTACTGTTCGTGCCGGCGCCTGGCCGAGCAGGTGGGAGTCCATCTCCTTCGAGCCAGATTCATGTTTACTTGCAGATATCACTGGTGCTTCCGCAGTTGGCTCTCCGGTAGACTTGAGGGCAGTACCCAGGCTGTGGGCTGGAGGAAGAGGCGTACGACCATGAACCGTCGCTCGATGGGTGTAAGGCAGCTTGTCTCGGTGTTGTCGGTCGTCGCGTGGGCCGCGTGCGGATCAGTCACGGCCAGCGCTACCGCGGCGAAGCCCGCGAACAAGTGCGAAGCCGATTCGTCTTTCGTGCCCGTTCAGGCTGGCACGATCCAAGAGATGGTGGCACGCGGAGCACCGGTCGCGCTCAAGCACGTGCTGATCGATGGCCCCGACCTCGATCTCGCCAGGCGTGTCGTCGGACAGCCGTTCATCATTCGAGATTCTATCGTGCTGTCGAACCTGGATCTTACCGATACCGTGTTCACGGACAGATTCGAGATCAGCGACACGTGCGTCTTCGGCATCGTGAACGCGCAGCTGGCGCACTTCAACACCGGGCTCGACCTGGTCCGGTCAGTCCTCAGGAACAAGATCTCGCTCTATGCCGCCACCATCAACGGGTCGATGACTTTCGACCAGACGGTGTTTCTCGACGATGCGTATTTCTCGCGCGCTCGCATCAAGGATGGCGCATACTTTACGCTCGCACACTTCCGGCGTGCGGCCAACTTCATCGGCACCGTCGTGGACTACGAGGGGGTGTTCGAGGGCGCGTCCTTCGACGGCGACGCGGAGTTCGAGCGTGTGGAATTTGGCGGCAGCGCCCGGTTCCGCGAGCGGCCCATCGAGAACGGTGTAACCATACCAGCCGCGCGGTTCCGGGGCGTCGCGAACTTCAAGGCGGCAAGGATTGGCGGACAGGCGAACTTCATCGGCGTCATTTTCGAGAAGGAGGTGCGCATGTCGAATGCGAAGTTCGACGAAGCTCTCTTCTGGGACGCGAAGTTCCCGGCGTGCGACGAGGCGCACAACGATGGCTGCGAGGACGTCATGTTCAACGATGCGGAATTCGGGCTGGTGGATTTCGGCGGCGATGGCAGGACTGCTCGTTTCAGCCCGGAACGCAGGCTCAACCTGCTGGGGTTCTCATACCACGCGACCAGGACTCCGCTGGGATACATGTTGGCTATTCTGAAGAGGCACTATTATCGCGAGCCATACCTCTACTTGGAAAAGCTGTATCGCGACCAGGGAGACCGTGATCGGGCCGACGAGGTCTCCTTCGAGCGGCGACGGGCCGAGGGCGAGCTGATCCCTGCTGCGAGCGTCTTGCGCTTCGGCCTGGACAAGGTCATACGATTCGTCTTCGGCTACGGAATCAGGATGAGCACTCCCGCGATCTGGATCGCGTTGCTGGTGGGCTTCTGTTCCCTGGTCCTCAGTCGGCGCGATGCGTTGGAGCCTGCGGAACACGGGTCAAGGCAGAAGCATGGGACACCCGCCTCGCCGCCGGCATGGAAGCGGCTGGCGACGAGTGTATGGGAGAGCGTCAATCTCTTGGTACCGAAGGCAGACTTGCCGGGCGCGAATCGCTGGCGGCCCAGGAACGAGAGAGTTGTCCTGTTCTCGCGAGCGTTGCCCTTTACCTACCAGAACCTGGCCACCTCGGCGAGGGTGACCGCGTGGGTGATCATCACGGTGAGCGTGAGCCTGTTCAGCATCTCTGATTTCATCAAGAATTAGGTAGCTCTGCCACGCTCCGAGGTCGCCCGGAGTTAGCCGCCGTGTCCGAGGTCGAGATCCGAGCCTTGAGAGGGGCTGGGGTTCTGGCGGTGGCCGTCGCGCTGGGCGCCCTGCTCTTGCAGGTGCTCGAGGCCGCTCGCGAATAACAGCTGGCGGGTGGTCGCCGCTCGAATCAAGTGCGACAATCGCTGCAGGGCGATGGACGTTGCCAACTGAGCCCCCAACCGGGCGCCGGAGGCGCGAGGGTACAAGCCCTGAACGTCGCGGAGGAGGAGATCGATCATGGCCAGTGGAGAGAGCGTAGGCACGGGCTTCGCCTGGTTGGCGTTCGCGTTGACCGCGGTGGTCGCCTGGGGGCTGTACGGCATCCTGTTGCACAGCGGGCAGGCCGGCATGGCCGACCCGGTGAACGGCCGCTACAAGGCATTCCTGTTCGTGGGGGTGGCCTACTTCTTCACCGCCATTCTGGCGCCGCTGGGCTGGCTGGCCGCGCGCGGTGGCACCTCGTGGAGCTTCCCGGCCAGCGGCGTGCTCTGGTCGCTGCTCGCCGGCGTGGCGGGCGCGGCCGGCGCCTTCGGCGTCCTGCTCGCCTTCG
>DATNKH010000808.1:0-2132 GCA_035603475.1 Thermoanaerobaculia bacterium | reverse complement strand
GCGCGGCGGCTGCTCGCGCGCGCCCCGCCGCCCTCCCCCGGTGGCGCGCCGCGTCCGTGGACGCCTGGTCCACAAGGAGGGTCGATCCGATGAATTCTCTGCAGCGCAAGGTCCGCTCCCACCTGCTCGCCGCCGCACCGCTCGCCCCGCTCGCCCCGCTCGCGCTGCTCGCGATGCTCGCGGTGCTCGGCGGGTTGCTCGGCGCGGCGCCGGCCGCGGCCGGCAACGGCCATTTCCTTCACGGCGTCGGCGCCGTCAACGACGCCATGGGCGGCGCCGGGGTGGCGCTCCCCAACGACACCCTGGGCGCGCTCAACCTCAACCCGGCGCTGCTCACCGAGCTCGACGGCAGCGGCTTCGAGTTCAGCGCCGAGTACGCCAAGGCGGGCAACGCGGTGACCAGCCAGGTGGGACCGTTCTCCGGCCGCACCCAGGAGCAGGGACGCACGGCGCTGATCCCCGCCTTCGGCTTCACCCGCCATCCGGCGGGCAGCCCGTTCGCCTACGGCGTCGGCTTCCTGGGCCTCGCCGGCTTCGGCGTCGACTACCCGCAGGACGCGCACAACCCCATCCTGTCGCCCCAGCCGCAGGGCTTCGGGCGGGTCTACGCGAACTACCAGTTCCTCAAGGTGCCGGTGGTCGCCGCGCTGCGCCTCAGTCCCGAATGGTCGGTGGGCGTCGCCTTCGTCACCGGCCGCTCGGCGCTCACCGCCGACCCCGCCGGCTTCGCGACCCCCGACTGCGGGCCCAACGGCTGCTTCTACCCACGCGTCAACACCGACAGCGCCTTCGGCTACGGCGGCCAGATCGGGGTCCACTACCGTCCCAGCCACGTCTGGGCCTTCGGCGCCTCCTACACCACCGAGCAGCGGTTCCAGACCTTCGAGTGGAACTCGGCGCACGCCAACCCGGCGCTGCCGGACTTCGGCACCGCGCGCCGCATCTCCTTCCGCCTCGACAACCCGGCGACGGCGGTGGCCGGCATCGCCTTCACCCCGACCCCGGCGCTCAAGTTCGCGGTCGACGGCAAGTGGATCGACTACGGCCACACCACCGGCTTCAGCGGCTTCGGGATCGCGCCGGACGGCCACGCCCTGGGCCTGGGGTGGCGGAGCATCACCGTCTTCGACGTCGGCGGCCAGTTCCAGGCCAATCCCTGGCTGACCCTGCGCCTGGGGTACAACCACGCCGAGAACGCCATCCCCGACAAGTCGGCCTTCTTCAACGTCGCCTCGCCGGCCATCTGGGGCAACCACGTCACGGCCGGCTTCGGGATGCGCGTCGATTCGGCGCTGACGCTCAACCTGGCCTACTACTACGCGCTGAAGACCCGCATCACCGGCCCGCTCTACCCGGTGCCGGGGGGCGTGGTGAGCGACGAGCAGTCGCTGCGCTCGCTGATTGCAACGTTTTCTTTTAGGCTCTAAGCTGTCTGGGAGGCCGGGCAACTGCGAGATTCTGCCAAGACGGTCCGTCTTCTTCTGAAGGGCGCGGCGACATGCCGGCGCCGAGAGACGAGGTGCGATGGAGCGGGTCAGGAGCACGGACTACGGTATGGCCATCGTGTTCGGCGGCCCCCTCACCGGCGAGGAGGCCGCCGAGCTGCTCGCGGAGCTCGAGCGCAAGCTGCCGCCGCCCGGCGGCCGCTTCGGCCTGCTGGTCGATTCGCGGCGATCGCGGGCCTACTCGGCGGCGGAGCAGGCGATCTTCAGGCGCGGCATCCTGCTGTGCGCGGAGCGCGGCATGCAGCGCGCGGTGGTGGTGCACGACAGCCACATCGCGGCGCTGCAGGCCAAGCGCCTCGGCAAGGAGACCGGCACGCTGGCCTGGACACGCTACATCGACGCCAGGAGTCACCACGACTGGCAGAGGATCGCCGAGCACTGGCTGCGCCACGGCATCGACCCCGAGCTTACGTAGCCTGCCAGGCGCGGAATACTGAGTAGTTGCCCATCGGCAGTTGCCGACCCCGAGGTATGAAGGTGGGCGCAGTGCCCCCTAGTATCTTGGGTGAAGTAGAAGAGCCCCTCGGTGGGAGGGGCTCGTGTCTCGGGGCAGCGGGGATGAGACGCTGTGTTCCCCCTAAGGCCGTAGAGCCTGTGGGGAAGATTGAGCGCCCCCGCGATGCCGGA
>DATNKH010000807.1:0-2250 GCA_035603475.1 Thermoanaerobaculia bacterium | reverse complement strand
CCAGCCGGTGAGGTACACCGTCTTCAACCTCGGCACCGCGCTCGGCGGCGCCAGCAGCGCGGCCGCGAGCATCAACGATTTCGGCTTCGTCTCGGGCCAGGCGCTGGTGGCGGGCAGCTCGACCGTCGACCATGCCGTCCTCTGGATCTACGGCTTCCCGTTCGACCTGCGCACGCTCGGCGGCACCAGCAGCGGCCAGGCCTTCGCGGGCGGCGTGAACGACCGGGGCGAGGTCGTGGGGATCTCCGAGACCGCCAATCTCGATCCGAATTCGGAGCCATGGAGCTGCGGCGCTTTCTTCGCGCAACGCCAGCTCGGCCATGCCTGCGTCGGCTTCCGGTGGCGCAACGGCGTGATGACCGCGCTGCCCACGCTGGGCGGCCCCAACGGCTTTGCCGCCGGCGTCAACAACCTCGGCCAGGCGGTCGGATGGGCGGAGAACACGGTGCACGATCCGACCTGCGATCCCACCGTGCCGCAAGTCCTGCAGTTCAAGGCGGTGGTGTGGGAGCCCGACGGCCGGATGGAGCAGCTCCCGGGGTACCGCGGCGACCCGGACCAGGCCGCGGTGGCGATCAACGACAAGGGCCAGGTCGTCGGCGTCTCCGGGATCTGCGGCACCGCGGTCGGCGCGCTGAGCGCCAAGCACGCCCTGCTGTGGGATCACGGCACGGTGACCAACCTGGGCGACCTCGGCGGGGTGGGTTGGAACACTCCCGACGCCATCAACGACGACGGCGAGGTGGTCGGCTTCGCCAACACCGCGCAGGACGTCAACACCCTCGCCTTCCACGCCTTCCTCTGGACCAGCGGCCTGGGCAGGATGATCGATCTCGAGACGCTGCCCGGGGACGCCATCAGCGAAGCCGAGGGCATCAACGGCCAGGGGCAGATCGTCGGCATCTCGTACGGCGCCGGCTTCAGTCACCCCCGCGCCGTCGTCGTCTTCCAGGACCGGGTGATGAGGGACCTCAACGGGCTCATCGTCGACAACCCCGGCCTGGCGCTGACCAATGCGGCGGCCATCAACGATCTCGGCTGGATCACCGGCACGGCCAACGATCCGAACGGCCGGCAGGTCTCTTTCCTGGCGATCCCGGTGACCCGGTAGCTTCCTCTCCCGGTCCCGGCCCGCGGCTCCCTGCCGGGTTGCGGGAGGGAGCCGCCGCCGGGGGGTCGAGCCGCGGCGGCCGTCGCGGTCCAGCGCGCGCCGCCAACCAGGAGCCCAGCAGCCCAGGAGCCAAGCCATGAACAGACCGTCCAAGCCCGCCGCCCGGCTCCGCTTCACTCGCGTCGAGAGTGACCGCTTCGCCGCGTCGGGCGCCGCGGGGCCGGCCGTCCAGAGCCGCGGCAGCGCGGGAGCGATCCTCATCCTCCGCGTCCGGGGCCGGGTCATCCTCCTCGAAGAGGCCGGCATCGACTGGATCGACGGTGCCGCCAACTACGTCCGGCTTCACGCCGGCGGGGAAAGGCACCGGGTGCGCGGCACGCTGAAGGACCTCGAGGGCGTCCTGCCGCCGCGCTTCGTGCGGTCGCACCGCTCCACGATCGTCAACCTCGCCGCCGTGCTGGAATTCTTGCGCACGCCGTTCGGGGACCTCGTCGCCGTGCTCCGCACCGGCGACCGCCTGACCGTCGGGCGAACCTATCGCCGCCACGTCGAGGCGGCCCTTGCCACCAGGGTGTAGGCAGGCCGGCGATGGCCTCCACCGAACCGTGGAGGTGTGTGCCCGCCGCAGCCTTGACCTCTCCGCCGTGGTGTCAGATTCTCGCTGCCATGAGCAGAGGAGTGCTCTTGGCACTCGCGGCGCTCGCGCTGGCGCTGGCCCGCCCCGCTCCGCCACCCGCCACGCCGCCGCCGCCGCCGGCCGAGCCGCCGGGCTGGCGCGAGACGGCAACGGCCGCCGGACCGCTGTCTCAGGCCGGGCGGCAGCAGCGGCGGCGGCGCTTCCTCGCGACGGCGCTGCGGCAGATGCACCGGCTCGAGCAGATCGAGCATCCTCTCGACATCCAGCGGCTGGCGGCTGGCGCCCTCACCGCCGCGGCGCTTGCAACCGCCGGCGCCGCCGGCGCGGGATCCGGCGGCACCGCTCCGGCCACGGATGCGGCGCGCTGGGCGGGGCAGCTGCTCGACGAGTGCACCGGCCGCTGGGAGCGGGTCGAGTGCGCGCGCGCCGAGCTGTCGCTGCAGCGCCTGGTGCTGGCGTTTCCCGCCGCCCTGCCGCCGCCCCTGCTGGCGCGGGCGCGCGC
>DATNKH010000806.1:0-4308 GCA_035603475.1 Thermoanaerobaculia bacterium | reverse complement strand
CCACCCACGTGCCGGCGCAGCGCGGCCGGGCATCGACCTAACCGCCGCTCGCTTCGCCGCGACGTTCCGGCACCTGCCGCGCACGGCGGCGGGTGCGGCCACCCGCATGCAGGAGGCAGGCTATGTCTCCGCGCGCCATCTGGCCGAGATCGCGCCGCTGCTGGCCGAACCGGCCGAGCTGCCCGAGACGGATCTCGAACGCCGCCGCTTCCTGCACCGCCACGGCTGGAGATGGCTCACCGTCGCCTGCTCCTGGGGGGGCGCCGCGGCGGCGGCCGGCGGCGCGGCCCGCGAGCGCTGTCGGCGCGCCGCCGCACCTCTCTGCGAGCTGGCGCGCCGCGAGGGACCGGAGCTGATCGATCCGCCGCGCCTGCTCACCGGCGACGACGTGCAGCGCCTCCTCGGCGTCGCCGCCGGTCCCCGGGTAGGCGCCGCCCTCGCCGCGCTCACCGCGGCGCAAGTCGCCGGCGACGTGCACACCCGCGGCGATGCCGAGCGTTTCCTCGCCGATCGGCGCGCCCACCTCGCCGGCGAGACGAGCTGACGGCGCCTCCCTTTCCAGGGCTTCTCTTTCTTGGACCGTCGGCGAGCTCCGGCAGCCAGGCAGGCCGCCGGCCAGGGCTAGTGTCCCGCTAGCGCCCGCCGCTGGCGGGCGCGCCCATGAGGCGCTGGTTGAGCTCCTTGATCCGCTCCATCAGCTTGTCGATCTTCTCCTGCGCCTCCTGGCGCAAGCGGTTGTAGTCGCCGCGCAGGCGCTCACGGTCCTGGGCCATCTCCTGGAGCCGCGCCTGGAAGTCCTCGATCTGCTGATCGCGGGAGCCGATCACGCTCTGCAGGTGCTCGATCTCCTCGTCCTTCTCGGCCAGGCGGAGCTTGGTCTTTTCTTCCTGCTCCTCGTAGAGCCGCTTGAACTGCTGGAGCTCGACGATCTGGGAGAAATCCGACGTCACCGGGCTCATGTCGCCTCCTCGTTCCTCGATCATCGGGAACATCTTGCGCAGCTTGAGCGAGAGGTCCTCGGGGTCCGACGCCTGCCGCATCGCCTCGGCATAACTGATCGTGCCGTGCACCAGCAGCGACAGCAGGCTCTGGTTGAGCGACTGCATCCGGTAGTAACCGACCGACGATTCGAGCTCGTCGTGCAGCCCGGCGGTCTCGCCCTCTTCGATCATCTTGGAGATCTTCGGCGAGGCCCGCATGATCTCGAGCGCCGCCACCAGCCCCGTGCCGTCCTGGCGCGGCACTAGCTTCATCGAGACCACCGCCTTCAGCACCTGCGCCAGCTGGGTGCGGATCTGTCCCTGCTGGTCGGCGGGGAAGGTGTCGAGGATGCGATCGACGGTCTGCGGCGCGCTGTTGGTGTGCAGCGTCGAGAAGACCAGGTGACCGGTCTCGGCGGCGGTCATGACGGTCGAGACGGTCTCGCGGTCGCGCATCTCGCCCACCATGATCACGTCCGGGTCCTGGCGCATGGCGTTGCGCAGCGCCTCGGAGAACGCCATGGTGTCGGTGCCGACCTCGCGCTGCGACACCGAGGCGACGTCGTCGGTGAACAGGAACTCCATCGGGTCCTCGATGGTGATGATGTGCACCGGCCGGGTGAGGGCGATGCGCCGCACCATCGCCGCCAGGGAGGTCGACTTGCCGCTGCCGGTCGGCCCGGTGATCAGCACCAGGCCCATCGGCATATCGCAGAACTCGTCGATGACCGGCGGCAGCTCGAGGTCCTCCAGGCTTTTGATCTGGAACGGCACCCGGCGGAAGCAGGCGGCGAGGTTGCCGCGCTGCATGTAGATGTTGCCGCGGAAGCGCGCCAGGCCCTTGACGCCGTAGCCGACGTCGACCGACAGCTTCTCCTCGAGCCGGGCGCGCTGGGGCGCGCTGAGGATCCCGATCAACATCTCGGACAGTTGATCGGGCGTGACCGGCGGCACGTCGATCGGGATCAGCTTGCCGGCGATGCGCAGCAGTGGCGGACGGGTGGGCTTCAGATGAAGATCCGAAGACCCCCTGTCGGTCATCAGCTTCAGCAGGGCATCTAGGTCCATGGCCGGAGAGGTCGAGGCAGCCCATTCTACAAGACTGCCGGGCACCCAGCATAACCGGCATCAGATAAGGTAGTGTCCTCGAGTGCCGGGACACTACCCGAGACAAGCCGAGATGACCGACGACCGCTCCTGGGCCCTGATCGAAGTGCACGCCGCGGGCGGCACCGGCACCGCCAGCGGCACCGCTCTCGCGGTCGTCGCCACCGCGGCAGGCGGCGCGCTCGTCGCGCTGAGCCTCTTCGGCTCGCCCGCCGCCGCCGCGGCTGCCGCGCCGGCGGACGCCGCCTACCGTCCGGGCCAGCCGCCGCTTCCCGAGGTCCGGCGACAGCTCGGCGAGTACTTCGCCGGGAAGCGACGCGATTTCGTCCTGCCGCTGGACCCGCACGGCACCGCGTTCGAGCGCGGCGTCTGGCGCGCTCTGGTCGCCATTCCCTACGGCGAGACCCGCTCCTACGCCGAGGTCGCCATGACGATCGGCCGCCCCACCGCCTGCCGCGCCGTCGGCCGGGCGAACGGGAGCAATCCGATCGCCGTCGTCATCCCCTGCCACCGCGTCATCGGCTCGGACGGCTCTCTCACCGGCTACGGCGGCGGCCTCGAGCTGAAGCGCCTGCTCCTCGACCTGGAGGGTGCCGGCCGCGGTGCCAAGGCACCGGCGACGCAGCCCGCGCTGCCCCTCTGAGCCGCGCGCCGCGCGCCCCCCGCCCCGCGCCCCCGGCAGCTTCCCGCCGCACCTTCTTCGCGCCCCGGACCGACCCTTCCGTACCCCCACGGCGGCTGACTCGCGGCCGCGGCTTTGTGGCATAGTTGCGGCATGACGACCACGACCAAGGTGGAGCCGCGGCCCGAAGCGGGACGCGTGGAGACGGCGGTCGCCGACCTGACGGCGCTGGCCCGCGACGCCGGGCCGCATCCGCGCGGCCGGGTGTCGGGCAACGCCGCCAGCCTGGTCGGTTCGGAGATCCTGAAGATCGCCGCGCAGATGCGCGCCTTGCGGGCCACCGGGCGCTCGATCTGCGACCTCACGGTGGGCGACTTCGATCCCCGGCAGTTCCCCATCCCCGAGCGCCTGCGCGGCGCCATCGCCAGCGCCCTCGAGCACGGCGAGACGAACTATCCGCCGGCGACAGGCATGCCCGAGCTGCGGCACGCGGTGCAACGCTTCTATGCGCGCGACCTCGGCCTCCAGTACCCGTTCGAGTCGGTGCTCATCGCCGGCGGCGCCAGGCCGGCGATCTACTGTCTCTTCCGCACCGTCTGCGACCCCGGCGATCGCATCGTCTACCCGGTCCCGAGCTGGAACAACAACCATTACGTGCACCTGGTGCAGGGCGCCGGAGTGCCGGTCGAATGTGCTCCAGGCGAGCGCTTCCTGCCTACCGGCGCGGCGCTGCGCGAGCACCTCGCCGGCGCCCGGCTGCTCTGCCTGAACTCGCCGCTGAACCCGACGGGCACCGCCTTCACCGCGGCGGCGCTCGAGGAGATCTGCACCGCGGTCGCCGCCGAGAACGAGGCGCGCGAGCGCCGCGGCGAGCGCCCGCTCTACCTCATGTACGACCAGATCTACTGGCAGCTCTGCTTCGGCGACACCGTCCACGTGACACCGCCGGCACTGGTGCCCGAGGTGGCGCGCTACACGGTGTTCATCGACGGCATCAGCAAGTGCTTTGCCGCCACCGGCCTGCGGGTGGGCTGGGCGGTCGGCCCGGCGGACATCATCGGCCGCATGTCGGCCGTGCTCGGACACGTCGGCGCCTGGGCGCCGCGCGCCGAGCAGCTGGCCACGGTCGAGATGCTGGACGACGCGGCGGCGATGGGCGTCTACCTGGAAACGTTCAAGCGCGGCATCGAGTCCCGGCTCGACCGACTGCACGCCGGCTTCCAGGCGATGAAGGCGGCCGGACTGCCTGCCGAGAGCATCCCGCCCATGGGCGCGATCTACCTCACCGCCCGCCTCCATCCGTTCGGCCGCCGCACGCCGCAAGGCACCGAGATCGTCACCAACGAGGACGTGCGCCGGTACGTGCTGGAGGCGGCCGGCATCGGGGTCGTGCCCTTCCAGGCCTTCGACTTCCCCTACGAGGACGGCTGGTTCCGCCTGAGCGTCGGCGCCGCCAGCGAGGCCGACATCGAGGCGGCCCTGCCGCGCCTGGCCGCGGCGCTGCGGCAGCTCGCGTGACGCGGGCCTGGAAGAGTTAGAACTTCCTCATCAGGCCGACCACCACGCCCTGCACGCGGACGTCGCGGGCGGGCACGCGGA
>DATNKH010000805.1:0-3337 GCA_035603475.1 Thermoanaerobaculia bacterium | reverse complement strand
CCGGAGTTGGAGCCGTGGATACCGCAACGGCGACGCTGCGGGCGGCCTTCCGCGTCATGACCTTCCACCCGGCCCACGCGAGTCCGCACACCACGACCGCTGCGAGCACGGCCATCCAGGCTCTCGGCTTCGCCGCCCTTGCGGCTGCCGCGGATGGTGCGGCCTCGTGGCGCTCCGCCGCCGCCGCCGCGGGGCGCTCGAGCCCTTGTAGGACCTCCTCGATCGTCTTGATCAGGCGATCCACGTCGTAGGCCCAGCGGGCGTCGCTCAGCTCGATCGCGTTGCGCCGCGCCAGCTTGGCGAGATCCTCCGGCAGCTCCTCCGCGCGCGGCATGGAAGCGCCCTGCACCAGCACCGGGATGACTCGGATCGTACGCTGGAGCGCCGTCGCCACCTCCAGGCGGACAAAGTCGGCCGGATCGTCCAGACGCCGGCGTCCGGCCGCGTCCTTGACCCGCAGCCACTCTTGGCCCATCACCACGATCAACACCTGGCAGAAGCCCACCGCCTTTTCGATGACCTCGACGAAGTCCACGCCCGGCTCCAAGGTGTCGATGTCCATGAACACCCGGCCCGGCAGGCGGGCGCTCAAGCGGTCGAACAGCCGCCCAGTGTGGCCCGCACTGTCTTCGCGGCGGTAGTTGATGAAGATGTTTGCCGATCGCTCGGACGAGCTTGGATTCATGGCTGCCTCCGCGGTCTGCTGGCGAGAACCTTCTGGAAAGTAATTCTACAGTGTTATCGCCGCAGTCGTGACTGCCAAAATACAGGCAGGAGCGCTGCATCTCCCTCTTTACCTTTGGCGACTGCCCAGGTCACCCCGTTACGTGATAGGCCGTGGCAAGGCGATGGCGAGGAGAACGGCTCGCTGAGCCGACCGCCGAGCACCCTGCCGTTCCGGCTTTGGCGCTGGTACTCGACCGTATGCCGCAGGTCATCTCCGACAGGAGCTTCGCCGGGCGGTGCCGCTGTCATCGGGCCGTCAGCCGCCCTGCCGCGCGCCGCAGCTCGTCGGCCACGTTCTCGATGTCGCCGAGCTCGCCGGTCACGATCAGGAACAGCTCCTGCGGCGTGATCTCGGCGTAGAAGTGGGTGAGGCGGTTGCGATAGCCGGCGAGCTTCGGGAACTTCTCGGCCACCGCCCGGTCGAGGATGATGCCTTGCTCCGCGGCGCGGATGGCCACCTGGCGGTATTCCACCGCACCCACGCCATGGGCCTTCGCGAGCAGGTGCCTTGCCACGTCGAGCAGCGCTTCGAGCCCGCGCCGCAGGAACGACTCGGCCGCCGCCGGATTGCGTCGGTCCGCCTCGAACTCCTCGAGCGAATTGGCGGGCAGCGCTCTCAGCTCGCGCAAGCAGGTCGCCACGATCTCGAGCCGACCCGTGACGACCTTGAGGTCGACTTTCCCCGGGGTCATGAGGTGCTGACGCCGAAGAGCTCGAGCTCCCGCGCGCGCTGCAGGGGCAACAGGTCGGCGGCGCGGCGGAAGACGAGCAGCTCGTAGAGGTCGGCCTGGGTCGAATCGCCGGCGAAGATGCGATGACCGTCGATGATCCGCACCTGGAAGAGGGGATCGACGCGCTGGATGGGCACGAGGTCCACCCGGAGCGGCTCGAAGACCTCGGCGAACGCGAGATCGAGGTCGACCAGCGTGCGCAGGTCGATGCCGGGGTCCGGGGAGACGATCCCGACGTCGAGATCGGAGCCCTCGCTCTGGACCGGCTCGCCGTGGAGCAGCCGCAGCCCGTCGTCGGCGCGGGAGCCGAAGAGGTAGACGGCAAGCAAGCCCTGCTCTCGGCAGAGCCGCTCCAGAGCTTCCTGGCGGGCGTCCTTCATTGCCAGAGTCTACTATCCCGCTGGTCGCCCCACGGCGACCCCTCGGCCGGCCGGCCCTCCCGCCGTCAGCGGGCGCCGGCCAGCATGACCGGGGTGTCGCGGTAGAGGTCCGGGTAGACCCGCTTCAGGGCCGCGATCTTGGGGAGGTCGTTGCGCACGATGTACGGGTAGGTGGGATTGTGG
This sequence comes from Thermoanaerobaculia bacterium, assembly GCA_035603475.1. GTDB lineage: Bacteria > Acidobacteriota > Thermoanaerobaculia > Multivoradales > UBA5704 > JASLEW01. The sequence goes on along the minus strand of DATNKH010000805.1, from coordinate 1,317 downwards.
ATCAGGAAATCCTGGTGGTAGTCCTCCGCCGGATAGAAACCTTTCAACGGCTCGATGCGGGTGACGATGGGCGCGCCGAAGACGTTCTCCCTGGTAAGTTGCTCGACGTAGGCCTTGGCGACGCGCTCCTGGGTCGGGGAGGAGAAGAAGATCTCCGAGCGGTAGCTGGGACCCGAGTCGGGACCCTGGCGGTTGAGCTCGGTGGGGTCGTGGGCGACGGCGAAGTAGAGCCGCAGCAGCTGCCCGTAGGAGACGCGCTTCGGGTCGAAGGTGATCTCCACCGACTCGGCGTGGCCGGTCGTCTCGGTGCCCACCATCTGGTAGTGCGCGGTCGCCTTGCTGCCGCCCGAGTAGCCGGCGACGACCCTGGTCACCCCCTGCACGTGCTCGAACATGCCCTGCACGCCCCAGAAGCAACCCCCGGCAAGCACCGCGGTCTGGGTACCGGTGGCCTCGGCGGCGGGCGTGTCGACCGCCGGCGCGGGGATCACCTTGTCGATGGCGTCGGCCCGCAGCTGGCAGGCCGCGAGGGTCACCAGGGTCAAGGCCGCGACAGTCAGGGCGGCAAGCGTGGTCTTCGAGCTGGTTTGCATCGTGATCTCCTTCTGACGGTCGAGTCGAGGTGCGCGTGGCGCATGCACCGGCACCGCGTGCGCCGTCCTCCACCTTGATACGAGTCCGCGGCGGCCGCGGATTCCCGTAGGATACCCCGAGCGCGGCCAGGCCACGGTCAGGCGGGCCGCCGCTTCTCCCCCACTCCCTTGAAGAACGTGTAGCAGAAGACGCCGTCCGGCTCCATCGTTCGATAGAGGTCTCGAACACCCGCGTCGAAGGCCGCGGGATCGCTGAGGCCGGCCGCGATGGCGGCGTCGCGGACGCCTTCGATCATCGCGGTGAAGGTCTTCCTGGTGACACCGTCGACGAGGTCGGGCCGGCTCGCATCGACGTACACCATGCGTGGAGAGACGTGCACCGCATCCAGGCCCGCTGCGATCATGAGTGGATAGAGCTGCCGGCCGATCAAGGCGTTGCCTCCAGACCGCCGCTGCAACTCGACCTGACACCGGATGGCCAGGTGGGCCGCGCTGCTGTCGGGGTGGAAGAAGGTCGATCCGTGGTCACCCTCGATGACGGTCATGGTGCCGCCGGGCCGGAGCAGCTCATGGAGGATCGCCAGCGCCTCGACGGGCCGCACCAGGTGCTCGAGGACGAAGCAGACGAAGACGTGGTCGTAGGACTCGGGGGCGAAGGGCAAGGCGAAGATGTCCGCCTGCTGGAACCGCACGTTGGTGAGTTCCATCGCGTCCGTCCTTCGCC
>DATNKH010000804.1:0-7834 GCA_035603475.1 Thermoanaerobaculia bacterium | reverse complement strand
GCCGCCGAGGCCGGCATCGCGCACGGCGACGTCATCACCGCGGTCGACGGCCGCCACATCAAGACCACGCGCGACCTGATCGACTACGTCTCGGCGAAGGGCCCGCACGCCAGTGTCACTCTGACCGTGCTGCGCAACGGCAAGACCGTGGAGCGCAGCGTGAAGCTCGGGGAGCGTCCGGGCCTCAACCAGCAGGCGAGCAACCAGGAACGCCAGGACGGCAACAGCGGCATCAACTGGCTCGGCCTGCAGTACGAGGACATCAGCCAGAGCGTCCGCTCGAGCTACAGCCTGCCGAACAACGTCAGCGGCGTCCTGGTCACCAGCCTCGCTCCCACCAGCCCCCTCTACGACCAGGCGGTCCGGCCGGGCAGCATCATCAGCGAGGTCAACGGCCAGCCCGTCCACAACGTCGCCGAGTTCGAGCGCGCGATCGGCGCCGCCAAGCCCAAGTCCTTCCTGCGGCTGTACACCCTCCGCTTCGGCCGGCAAGGACAGTCGCTTCCCCCCTTCTTCGCGGTGGTCCAGGTGCCGTAACCACTGGCCATCGCTTGCCATATAAAAAGGGCGGTCCGGGAAACCGGGCCGCCCTTTTCCTTTGCTTCTTCGCCCTTTCCTTTGCCTCTTCGCCCTTTCTTTGGTTTCTTCGCCCTTTTGTTTTGGCTGTACGTAGGCCAAGAACGGAGGGCCCCCTGGGGGCGGATCTCCCTCCGACCGACCTTGGGGCGAGGCCCAAGCAGTCCGCCGCCGGCCCAAGTCAGCCCCCTCGCCCCAAGGGAGGCCGGAGGGAGATCCGCTCCCGAAGGCCCGGCCCGCCCGGCCCGACCCGCATTGCCCGGTGCAGTCCTGTGTCCTGTAGACTTCCCCCCGATGCCCAAGAACAGCGACAGCTACCGTGCCTCGGTGCTCATCGTGGACGACGAGTCCGCGATCCGGGACAGCCTCCGGATGATCCTCGAGTACGAGGGCTACCGCGTCGAGGAAGCCGGCGGCGGCGCGCAGGCCCTGGCGCGGATCGCCGACCGCCCGCCGGATGCCGTGCTGCTCGACGTCAAGATGCCGGAGATGGACGGCATCGAGGTGCTGCGGGCGATGCGCGAGCGCGGCTACGACGTGCCCGTCCTGGTGGTGAGCGGCCACGCCGACGTCGCCACGGCGGTCGAGGCGACCCGGCTGGGAGCCTACGACTTCTTCGAGAAGCCCCTGCAGCGCGAGCGCGTGCTGGTGTCGCTGCGCAACGCCGTCGAGAACGCGCGCCTGCGCGCCGAGAACCGCTCGCTCGGCGTCGAGCCGGAGACCCTGATCGGCTCGGCGGCCGCGATGCGCAAGCTCCGCGAGACCATCGACAAGGCCGCGCCGACCAACGCCACCGTCCTGATCACCGGCGAGAGCGGCACCGGCAAGGAGCTGGCGGCGCGCGCCATCCATCGCTCCTCGGCCCGCCGCGACCGGCCCCTGGTGCAGGTCAACTGCGCTGCCATCCCCGAGGAGCTGATCGAGTCCGAGCTGTTCGGCCACGAGAAGGGGAGCTTCACCGGCGCGGTGCGCAAGCAGATGGGGAAATTCGTCGCGGCCGACGGCGGCACCATCTTCCTCGACGAGATCGGCGACATGTCCGCGCGCACCCAGGCCAAGGTCCTGCGCGTGCTGCAGAACGGCGAGGTCGAGCCGGTGGGCGCCGAGCGCACCGTGCAGGTGGACGTGCGGGTGGTCGCCGCCACCAACCGCAACCTCGAGGACGAGATCGCCGGCGGGCGCTTCCGCGAGGACCTCTACTACCGCCTCAACGTCATCCCGGTCCGCACGCCGGCGCTGCGCGAGCACCTCGAGGACCTGCCGCTGCTGGTCGATTACTTCAACCGCAGCTACGCGGAAGCCAACAACTGCCGGCCGAAGGAGCTCGCACCCGATGCGCTTGCCCACCTCCGCGCGCTGCCCTGGAAGGGCAACGTCCGCGAGCTGAAGAACCTGGTCGAGCGGCTGCTGATCCTGTCGCCCGGCGAGACGGTGACCCGCGAGGACGTGATCGGCGCCACCGGCGGAGCGCGCCCCGAGCTGTCGAGCGGCGTGCTGGCGGTCAAGACCCTGCGGGAGTTCCGCGACGTCTCCGAACGCATGTTCCTCATCCACAAGCTCGAGGAGAACAACTGGAACGTGACCCAGACCGCGCAGTCCATCGACACCCCGCGCAGCAACCTCTACAAGAAGCTCGAGCAGTACGACATCCGCCGCGAGGAGGCGTCGCGTGAGCAGCCCTGAGCCAGCGCCCGCCGGCGGCCGCGAAGGCCTGCTGGTGCGGCTGCTCGAAGAGAGCGGCGCGCTCTGCCGCGGCCACTTCCTGCTCTCCTCCGGGCTCCATTCGGCGGCCTACGTGCAATGCGCCCTGCTGCTCGAGGACCCGGTGCGCTCGCGCCGGGTCGGCGCCGAGCTCGCCGAGGAGCTGCGCTCCTTCCACCCCGACTCGGTGCTGTCGCCGGCCCTCGGCGGCATCATCATCGGCCACGAGGTGGCGGCGGCGCTCGGGGTGCCGTTCCGGTTCGCCGAGCGCAAGGGCGAAGAGCTCGGCCTGCGGCGAGGCTTCACCCTGCGCCAGGGGGAGCGGGTGGTCATCGTCGAGGACGTGGTGACCACCGGCCGCTCCACCCTCGAGACCGCGGCGCTGGCCACCAGCCGCGGCGCCCGGGTGGTGGCGATCGGCGCGATCATCGACCGCACCGGCGGCGGCCCCGGCGGACCCGGCGGACGCGGCGGTCATCCGCCGTTCGACGTGCCATGGCGGGCGTTGATTACCTTAGACCTGCCGTCCTATCCCCCTGCCGAATGCCCGGAGTGCCGGGCCGGAAGCCTGCCGCAGAAGCCCGGCAGCCGGCCGGGCTAGCGAATCCAGCTCCCAAAGAGTTCCCATAGATCCTGGAATCGCCCGGCACCGCGGGACACGGCATGCAGCCGCCAACCATGAAGGGGTTCCTCGGCTGGCGGCCTCCCGGCGGCGCTCGGACGGTAGCCGCCGGCAGGCTGCCTCGACGAGGGCTGCTGGCGCTGCGAGCAGTGATCGCGGTGATCGCAGTGATCGCAGTGATCTCTTCGAGGCCGGCCTGGGCCGACGGCACGCAGACCGGCCTCATCACCGGCCAGGTCGTCGACGCCTCCGGCGCCGGCGTCGCGGCGGTGCAGGTGACCGCCGTGGGTCCGCAGATCCGGCGCACCGAGGTGGCGGACGACCAGGGGCGGTTCCGTTTCCCCGCCCTCGGCGTCGGCACCTACGACCTGCACGCCGAGCTGCTGGGCCTGGCCGCCGATCAGCGGGGCGTGGGCGTGTCGATCGGCCGCACGACCATCGTGCAGCTGCGGCTGGTGGGCCCGGCGCAGCCAGCCGGGACCGCGGCGGGCTCGGCCTCGTCGCCGCCTGCCACCGGCGTGGCCGCCGGCGGAGAGGCGGATCTCGCGGCGCAGGAATCGATCCAGGTCTTTGCCGAGGCCTCGGTGATCGACCGCTTCGACACGCGCATCGGCGCCAACATCAGCTTCGCCTTCATCGACGGGCTGCCGCTGCCGCGCTTCTACCAGGGCGTCGCGCTGCTGCTGCCGGGGGTGAGCGGCGGCGCGGACGGCAACCCGAACGTCAACGGCGCGCTGCGCAGCGACAACCAGTTCCTGATCGACGGCGTCGACACCACCGACCCGGCCACCGGCCTGTTCGGGCTCAATCTCGCCTACCAGGCCATCCAGGAGGTCAGCGTCACCACCGCCGCCGCTCCCGCCGAGTACGGCCGGTCGTCGGGCGGCGTGATCAACGTCGTGACCCGCTCGGGCACCAACGAGTACCAGGGCGTCACGCGCTTGCTGGCGACCAACAACGGCTGGAACAGCCCGTACAGCTACCCGGCCCGCGAGGTGGCACGGCTGGCGCCCGAGATCGCCGCCGCGAATTCCGGCCCCAACCGCCTGGATCCGACCCTGGCGCTGTCGCTGGGCGGCCCGCTCTGGCGCGATCACATGTGGCTCTTCGGCGCCTACGACGACAGCCAGAGCACCTTCGAGGGTCCGACCCACGAGGGAACTTTGTGGAACCGTGGGTCCGAGATCGAGAGCTCGGCGGCCAAGGTGACCTGGCAGGTGGACGAGGGCAACACCGTGGTCGGCCAGTTCACCAACGACTCGACGGGGTTCGCGGCCTTCGCCCCGTTCGACCGTGGGTATGCCGAGAACCTCATCGCGCATGCTTTCGGCGCGCTGCAGAGCTCGGTGGTGGACCGCATCCCGGGCGACATCTTCGCCCTGGATCGCCAGTCGCAAGACGGCAACTTCGAGAAGCTGCAGCTCAACAGCGCCATCCGCCAGGACATGTCGCTCGAGGTGACGCTGGCGCAGCAGGTGCGGGACCTGACGCGCCGGCCGCTCAACTCGCGCGGCCTGACCGGCGGCGCCCCGCACCTGGCGGCGGTTGGCGCGGTGGACGGGGCCACGCCTGCGGTCGGAGGTCCCGCCGGCGAGGCGCCGCCGCCGTCGCTCCGCGACCTCGTCCTCTACAACGGCATCACGGACGAAGGTTCCGAGCGCCGGCCGCGGCGCCAGGGCAACCTGCTGATCACCGGCTTCGTGCAGCTTGGCCCCACCGACCACGAGCTCAAGACCGGCATCGACTTCGAGCGGACCGTCTCCGAGCGCCACTTCAACTTCTCCGGCCAGCCGGGCGTCGACCCCCTGACGGGGATGCCGGTCGAAGGGCAGCTGTTCATGGACCTCGCCGCCGCCGGCGCTGCCGGTAGCGGGGCGCCGCCGTTCGACCCGGTGAGCGGCGCCTTCCAGCCTTTCCAGCTGGACCAGTTCTACGCCCGTGAGACCACCAAGACGGTGGAGCAGACCTTCGCCGTCTACCTGAGCGACGCCATCGCGGTGGAGCGCTGGCTGGTGAGCCTGGGCGGGCGCTTCGAGTCGGTGCGCGCCACCGACCGCGACCTGGGACCGCTGATCGATTCGAGCACCGTGGCGCCGCGCGTGGCGGTCACGTTCGACGCCGGCGGCGACCGCAAGGTGCTGCTCGCCGGCACCTACGGGATCTATTACGAGCCGTTCCTGCACAGCTATCTCGACTCCTACAGCAACCTGGACGCGCTGTCGGGCTACACGCCGTACACCTGGAATCCGGGCAGCGCCGCCTGCGCCGGCCAGGACCCGGGCAACCTGCGCTCGCCCTGCTGGGTCGCGGGGACGCCGGTGCCCTTCTTCAGTCACCTCGCCACCAATCCGAACGAGGACCTGCACCGCTCGTGGGTCGACGAGGCGACGATCGGGTTCGAGCGGCAGGTGACCGCGTCGGTCGGCATCAGCCTCTTCTACATCCATCGCCGCTGGCACGATCTCTGGGACAACGTGCTGCAGGGGGTGTTCGACGCGCGGGGGCATCTCGTCGGCACGACGGCGCAGGTGCTCAACCTGCCGAAGGCGCGGCGCCAGCAGCAGTCGCTGCAGCTGCTGGTCCAGAAGCGCTATTCGGACCACTGGCAGCTGCTGGGGTCCTACGCCCGCAGCCGGACCCAGGGCAATCTGTTCGAGGACGGCGGCGCGGACGTCGCGCAGTTCGGGGACTTCAGCGAGGTGTCGGACGTCAATCTCGTGAACCGCTACGGCCTGGCGCCTTACGACCGGCGCGACCAGGTCAAGGTCTTCAGCAGCTATCGCTGGCCCTGGCGCCGGGTCAACTTTTCGTTCGGCACGGCGGTGCTCTACAGCAGCGGCGTGCCCTACCAGATGGAGGCGCTCGATCCGCTGGGAGTGCGCTTCCTGACGCCGCGAGGGTCGCTGCGCCTGCCGGACCAGTTCCAGGTGGACCTGTCGTTCGGCTCGGAGGTCGTGCTGCTGCGGCCGGGCCTGAGCGTCGAGGTGAGGGCCGAGGTGTTCAACGTCACCGATCAGAAGCAGCTGATCGGGGTGGAGACGCTGACCGACACGGGCTTCTTCGGCCAGCCGCGCTCGATCCTCGATCTGCAGGCTCCTCGGACCTACCGGGTGATGGTGGGCGTGCACTTCTGAGGGGCGCGGCCCTCCGTTCCTCTCCTTCGGCGTGGTGGTTCCTCCGGCGACGATCTGTGGGAGGGGTACTATGGAGAGGTGAAGAGCGGCCCTAAAGATGTCACTCAATTACTCCGAAGATGGCAGCAGGGGGACCAGGAGGCTACGGAGGCGCTGCTGCCTTTGATCTATGGCGAGCTGCGGAAGATTGCGCGGCGGCACCTGCGGGGCGAGCGGCATGGGCATACGTTGGAGGCGACGGCCCTGGTCCACGAGGTGTACCTGCGGCTGAGCGGCGGGGCGGAGCTGCATTGGAACGACCGGGTGCATTTCTATGCGGTGGCGGCGCAGATGATGCGGCGGGTGCTGGTGGACCATGCCCGTGGGCGGGATGCGGTGAAGCGGGGTGGCAGCGTCGTCAAGGTGTCGCTGGACGAGGCGCGCGATCCGGCGGTGGAGAGCGGTCCTGACGTGGTGGCGCTGGACGACGCGCTGAAGAGCCTCGAGGTGCTGGATCCGCGGAAGAGCCGGATCGTCGAGCTGCGCTTCTTCGGCGGCCTCACGCTCGAGGAGACCGCGGCGGTGCTGGGGGTCTCGGTGCCCACCGTGGTCAAGGAGACGCGGCTGGCGCGGGCGTGGCTGCACAGCCAGATCGCTGCCGGGCCGGAGCCGCCGCTGGCGGCGGCCGCCCAGGCGGGGCCGACGGAGTAGCGGATGGAGGGCATGGGCCGCGACCGGTGGCGGCGGGTGCAGGAGCTGTTCGAGGCGGCGGCCGACCTGCGGCCGAGCCAGCAGGCGGCATATCTCGCGACGGCGTGCGGCGGCGACGACGACCTGCGCCGGGAGGTCGAGGGGCTGCTGCGCTCCGACGCCGAGGCCGGCAGCTTCATCGAGCACGCCATCCGGCGCGGCTCGGACCTGCTGCTCGCCGCCGAGCCCGATCCGCTCGAGGCGCTCGGCAAGATCGGCAAGTACGAGATCCTAGGGCGCATCGGCGAGGGCGGCTTCGGCGTCGTCTACAAGGGGCGCGACGCGGTGCTGCAGCGCTATGTGGCGGTCAAGACCTGCTCGTCGAGCAACGAGAAGCTGCGTCGCCGTTTCTTCCGCGAAGGGCAGATCGCCGCCGGGCTGCAGCACACCAACATCACCACCGTCCACGACCTCGGGGTCGAGCGCGGCGTGCCGTACCTGGTCCAGGAGTTCCTGGCCGGCGAGGACCTCAACCACATGATCGCGCGCCAGGAGGGGCTCAACGTGCTGCGCCGGCTCGACATCCTGGCGCAGGTGGCGCGGGGCCTGGAGTATGCCCACCTGCAGGGAGTGCTGCACCGCGACGTCAAGCCCGCCAACATCCGCATCCTCCCGTCGGGGGCGGTGAAGATCATGGACTTCGGCATCGCCAAGCTCCTGCACGAGGTCTCCGACGTCACGACGCAGGGGGTGACGGTGGGCACGGTCGGCTACCTGGCCCCCGAGCAGCTGCGCGGCGAAGAGGTGGACCGCCGCACCGACATCTTCTCGTTCGGCGTGCTCGCCTACGAGCTCTTGACCTACGAGCGCCCCTTCAAGGGCAGCACCTTCTCGGAGGTCTCCTACCGGCTGCTCAACGAGGAGCCCGCGGCACTGCGCGACCTCGCTCCGATCCACAGCCAGGCGATCGCCGAGCTGGCGAGGCGCTGCCTGGCCAAGGACCCGGCGCAGCGCTACGCGAGCTTCGGCGAGATCCTCGCCGTGCTGGAGCCGGAGATCGCGGCGCTGCGCTCGGGACCCTTCCCCTTGCTGCAGGAGGCGCCGGAGGCGCCGGCGGCGCCGAGGGCGGGCG
>DATNKH010000803.1:0-28792 GCA_035603475.1 Thermoanaerobaculia bacterium | reverse complement strand
CGGCCATGCCCCGCGCCCCGAGGCGGCGTGCCGCCTCGCTCTCCCAGCAGCGGGCGAGCGCCCCGGGCAGGCTCAAGTAGGCCGGCAGCAGCACCACCGCCGCCAGCCCTGCCCGCGGCACCGGCGACAGCCAGGCGCTGGCCGCCGCCGCGAGCCACAGGCCCAGCGGCGCCAGGCGCCAGGCCCGGCCCAGCCGGAGCGGATCGCGCCACGGACCGGCGAAGGCTCCCAGGGTCAGCAGCAGCGCGGCCAGCGCCGTCGTGCTGCCGGCGGCCGTGACGCCGCCGAGCAGGTTGCCGCACCAGCCCGCGTAGAGCGCCGCCAGCAGCGCCGGGACCAGCCCCACCCATGCCGCCATGAAGCGGCATTCTATGCGGCGGCCGAGGAGTCTCTTCCGACGCCGGCGGTACGGTATCCTTGAAGGTCCGGTGCGGTCCGAGCCCCGGCTGCCACCGGACAGATCAAGAGACCAAGAGATCAGGAGACCAGGAGAGCGAGAGATGACCGTCGACACCGCAACTGACCTTGCCGCGACCCTCGGCCCGCTCGGCCTTCAGGCCGAGAACCCGGGCGCCTTCGACGGCGCCTGGATCGACACCACGGGCGAACGGGTCGAATCGATCAACCCGGCGACGGGCGAGCCCATCGCGGCGGTGCGCCTGGCCACCCGCGAGGAGTACGAGCGCGTGGCCGCAGCCTCGGAAGCGGCCTTCCAGGCCTGGCGGAGCTGGCCGGCGCCGCGCCGCGGCGAGGTGGTGCGCCAGCTGGGCGAGGCCCTCCGCCGCCACAAGCAGGAGCTCGGGCGCCTGGTGTCGCTCGAGGTGGGGAAGATCCTCTCCGAGGGCCTCGGCGAGGTGCAGGAGATGATCGACATGGCCGACCTCGCGGTCGGCATGTCACGCCAGCTCTACGGCAACACCATGCACTCCGAGCGGCCGTCGCACCGCATGTACGAGCAGTGGCATCCGCTCGGCCCGGTGGGCGTGATCACCGCCTTCAACTTTCCGGTCGCGGTGTGGGCCTGGAACGCCACCGTCGCCGCGGTGTGCGGCGACTCCGTGCTGTGGAAGCCTTCGCACCAGGCGCCGCTCACCGCCATCGCGGTCACCCGCATCGCGCAGCGGGTGCTGGCCGCCAACGGCGCGCCGCCGGTCTTCAACCTGGTCCTGGCCGCCCGCACCGGCGTCGCCGAGCGCCTGGTGGCCGACCGCCGGTTCCCGCTCATCTCCGCCACCGGCTCGGTGAAGATGGGGCGCGAGGTCGGCAAGGTGCTGGCCGACCGGTTGGGCCGCTCCCTGCTCGAGCTCGGCGGCAACAACGGCATCCTGGTGCTCGACGACGCCGACCTCGACCTCGCCCTGCGCGCCGTGCTGTTCGCCGCCGTCGGCACCGCCGGCCAGCGCTGCACCACCACCCGCCGCCTGTTCCTGCAGCGCGGCATCGCCGGCGAGATGAAGCGCCGCCTGGTCGAGGCCTACCACTCGATCTCGATCGGCGACCCCCTGACCCCCGGCACCCTGATGGGGCCGCTGATCGATCAGCACGCGGTGGACAACATGCTGCGCGCCTTAGCCACGGCACAGTCCGAGGGCGGCAAGATTCTCTTCGGCGGCCACGCCCTCCCGGGGCCCGGCCACTTCGTCGAGCCGACCCTGGTCGAGGCGACCGCCGAGATGCGCATCACCTGCGAGGAGACCTTCGCTCCCATCCTCTATCTCTTCGAGTTCGACGACCTCGAAGAGGCCATCCGCCTCCACAACGCCGTGCCGCAAGGTCTCTCCTCCGCCATCTTCACCCTCGACCTTCGCGCCGCCGAGCGCTTCCTCGCCGCCACCGGCAGCGACTGCGGCATCGCCAACGTCAACATCGGCACCTCCGGCGCCGAGATCGGCGGCGCCTTCGGCGGCGAGAAGGAAACCGGCGGCGGCCGCGAAGCCGGCTCCGACTCCTGGAAAGCCTACATGCGCCGCCAGACCTGCACGATCAACTGGGGCACTGACCTACCCCTCGCCCAGGGAGTCGAGTTCAAGGTGGGCTGATTCGCGATCAGCCTCGAGACGATAGCAATCTCTATGCATTCATAGACGAGGTTTCTTTCAGGAATCGAGAAGGAGCCAAGAGAAGGCACCCACCCGCCGAGGTCGAGGCCGAGCCCGAGCCGTGGCAATTCCCCCGAGCGGAGGGGAGTATTACTGGTCGAAAAAGCGGTAGACTTCCAGCATGCGACCAAGGATAGATATGGGAACCACAGCTGAGGTTGATCTCCGCAGCCAAGTCGAGCACGAGGCCATCACCGCCAAGATTGGCGACGTTGCCGCTTACCTCCAGGAGCATCTGGGGCAGAAGATGACTGCTTACCTGAGCGGCATCGACCATGCCAAGACCGTGGGTCTTTGGGTCGCCCACAAGTCCGAACCTCGAGATCTGCCGAGCATGCGGCTGCGCTATGCCTATCGGGCAGCTCGCCTTCTGATCGACGCCTACGACGACGAGACCGCGCGGGCCTGGTTCTTCGGTTCCAACACACGGCTCGACGACGAGGCACCCGCGTACCTCTTGCGCCACGGCACGAGCCCAGACGATCTGCGGCGGATGATTCCCGCGGCGTACGCCTTCGTCGAGGTGGCCGGCTGAAGCCCAGGGGGCGGGTGTGGCGAGTGGGCCACATCTCCGGCCCTCTGAATTTCCCTCCCCGGGAACGGTGCAGCTCCCGTCACCAGGCGATCGTCGCCGCTCAGAGCAGCGCGAAGGCGCGCTCGAACGCGATCTCGGCGCGGCCCGGGTCGCCGGTGAGGGCGGCGCCCAGCTCGATGAGGCTGGCGCGCAGCTGGGGGCGGCTCGAGTTGCATGCCACGCCGACCACCTGCGGCAGCGCGGCGTCGCCCGCCGCGTGCGGCGAGAGCACCTGCACCCGCTCGCCCGTCTCGTCGAGCTCCCCGGCGAGGGGCACGATCAGGGTGTCGGCACGCCGGCCGAGCGCCCGCAGGTACGAGTCGAGCCGGTCGGGAGCGTCACCCGGCCCGAGGAGACTCTCGAGCTTCTCCTCTCCGAGGTGCGCCACCTGTTCCCGCCAGGTCATGACCTGGACGCCGAGCTCGCCGAGGAAACGCTCGAGCGCGCGCCGCAGGCCGCCCTGGGCGAGCAGGGGCGCGAGGGTGAGCGTCCGCGCGCCGGCGCGCCAGCGCTCGCCGAGCGCGTAGCCGTGAGCCTCGAGAGCGCCGCGCCACGACGGCCCCGCGAACCACTGCTCGGCGTGCGGCTGCATGCGCCGCAGGGGCTCGAGCGCCGGCGCCTCGCGGACGCAGGCCTCGATCGCCTGCTCGACGCCGGCCAGATCCGGCGACAGGCCCTTGCGAAACTCCGGGCGCAGGCGGCGGTGCAGGCGGCGAAGCCGCCGCACCGCCTGGTTGGCGTGCCGGCTAAGGGTCTCCTGGAGGGTCTCCTGCAACTCGGTCCCGGGCGCCAGGGGCGCCGCCGCCGCCGCGGCCTCGCGCTCGACCTCGCCGTAGCCGGTGCGGGCTGCCGCGCTGAAGTCGTGCGCGGCGAGGGTCTGGCGGGTGAATTTCTCGAAGTGCAGCCCCATGATCGCCAGGCCCATGGCCTGGGGAAACTGCCGCGGACGGCGCAGCAGCGTCCGGAGCAGGAACCCGAGATAGGCCGGGGCCTGGCGCGACAACACCTGGCGCCGCAGCGAGCGCAGCAAGGCCAGGATCTCGACGGGCTTGACGTCGCGGCGCCGGCTGGCCACGCCGGGACCGAGGTTCGAGAGCAGGGTCCAGCAGCGTGCGAAGTAGCTCGCCAGGTCGGGCGGATAGAGCGCCGCGAGCACTCGCCGGTAGCCGTCGATCAACACCCCCGGCTCGAGCTGCGGCCGGAAGTTGAGGGCGACCTCGACGTTGTTGCCGCTCGCTTCGCCCAGCAGGCGGCCCTCGGCTTCGAGCCGTGCGTAGAGGTCGGTGCCGCGCAACGCGGTGAGCAATCCGACCATGGCCCTGGGGATGCCCGCCTCCTGGATGAAGGCGACCTGGGCCTCGAAGACCTCGGGCCCGTCACCGTCGAGGCCGAGGATGAAGCCGCCGGAGACCTCGATCCCCTTGCGCTGGATCGCCTGCACCGCGTGCAACAGGAAGTCGCCGTCACCGCGGCGAATGTTCTGCGTCTTCTTGGTGAGCTTCAGGGCCTCCGGGTTCGGGCTCTCGATGCCCAGGAATACCATCCGGAACCCGGCTTGCGCCATGGCTTCCAGCAGCGGCTCGTGCTGCGCCAGGTTGACGCTCGCCTCGGTGAACAGGTCGAAGGGGTAGTCCCGCTGCCGCTGCCAGGCGGCGACCTCCGGCAACAGGCGGAGCGCCTCGCGGCGGTTGCCGATGAAGTTGTCGTCGACGAGGAAGACCGACCCGCGCCAGCCGAGGTCGTAGAGCGCATCGAGCTCGGTAACCATCTGGGCGTTGGACTTCGTCCGCGGCACCCGGCCGAAGAGCTTGGTGATGTCGCAGAATTCGCAGTCGAACGGGCAGCCGCGCGAGAACTGCAGCGCCATCGACGAGTAGGCGTCGAGGTCGAGAAGGTCGAAGCGCGGCACCGGCGTCGTGGTGACCGGCGGCTTGCTCTCCGGCCGGTAGACGCGCTGCGCGCTGCCCGCCTCCCAGTCGGCGAGGAAGCGCGGCAAGGTCTCCTCGACCTCGTCGATCACGTAGTAGTCGGCGCCGGCGATCTCCTCGACGAAGGAGGTCGGGTGCGGTCCGCCCACCGCGACCGGCTTGCCGCGGCCCTTGCACTGCGCGATCACCTCCTGCAAGGAGCGCTGCTGCACGATCATGGTGGAGGTGAGGACGAGATCGGCCCAGTCGAGGTCCTCGTCGGTGAGCGGGGCGACGTTCAGGTCGACGAGGCGTAGCCGGTAGTGGGCGGGGAACATCGCCGCCACGGTGAGCAGCCCCAGCGGCGGCATCGCCGACCGCTTGCCCAACAGCTCGATGGCGTACTGGAACCCCCAGTAGGAAGGCGGGAAACGAGGATAGACCAGGAGGGCGTTGCGGGCCTGCGGTTCGTGCGGGAGCATCCAGGGCCATCCTTTCCCGGGCGTGTCTCCGTCTGTGCCCACCCATCCTACCACCAGGGCGGCGGCGCGAGGCAACCGCCGGCTCCTTGCCGTGGTCAGGGGAGCCAGCGCAGGCGCGAGCGGGCGGCTGGATCGAGGACCGCCAGCTCGGGCGCTCCGCGCAGCAGGCCGCCGGCGGAGAGCGCCGCCGCGGACTGCCGCGCCACCGGCTCGAAGCGCTCGAGCGCCCGGTCGTCCTCGAGGATGCCGAGCCACACCAGGAACGGCCCGTCGCTGCGGAAGGGCAGCCTGGGAAAGCTGTTGGGGATGTCGAGCGTCACCAGGACGCCGGCCTCGCGCGCACCCGGGGCGCGATAGGCGGCGAAAGCCTCCTCGGCCCGGCGGGCGAACGAGTCCACCTCGTTCTCCTGCACGGCGAACACCTGCGCCACCACCACGCCCCGGGCGCCGCCGGCCTCCCGGACGGGATCGACCGCCGGGAGCACGGCGACGCCCCGCTCGGGGCGCAGCGGGCGCAGCAGCAGGACGTCGGTGTGATCGACGAGCATCGCGTTCATCGTCGCGGCGTGCTCCTTCCACAGCGGGCCGCAGTAGAAGGCCGAGCAGACGACGGCGCGCGCATCGTCGTCCTTGAAGCCGCGCAGCATGGTGAACCCCGTCTGCCGGCCGCGCTCGAGGAAGTGGCCGAAGAAGATGGCCCCCAGCTGCTCGTGCGCCTCGGGGAACCAGCTCTCGAAGCAGCGGGCGAAGCGCTCCCGCTCGCCATCCTGGATGGTGTAGCGGCGGAATTCGACCACCCCGAAGTCCCGGAGGTGGGCGATGTTCGCCGCTGGCGTCTCGGTGTCTTGCATGGTGAGGCCTCCTGTCGTGCCAGTCGTACGCGGGCACTCTACGAGGGCAATAGGGCGGAATCGAGCCTAATTACGACTAGACTCAGGGCCATGGCCCGTCCGACGACCCGCGTGCTCGCGGTGCTCGAGCTGCTGCAGACGCACGGCACGATCAGCGGCGCCGAGCTGGCGGCGAGGCTCGGCGTCGATCGCCGCACCGTCCGCCGCTACGTCGCCGCGCTCGAGGAGCTCGGCATCCCCATCACCGCCGAGCGGGGCCGGGCGGGCGGCTACATGCTGGTCGCGGGCTTCAAGCTGCCGCCGATGATGTTCACCGACGACGAGGCGCTGGCCCTGTCGGTGGGCCTGCTGGCGGCGCGCGGGCTCGGGCTCGCGGAAGCGGCACCCGCGGTGGCGAGCGCGCAGGCCAAGCTCGAGCGCGTGATGCCGGCCGGCCTGCGTCGCCGCGTGCGCGCCGTGGACGAGACCGTGACGCTGGACCTCTCGCGTCCCACTCCGCCCGGCGACAATGCCGCCCTGGTCGCGCTCAGCGCCGCCGCCCAGGCCGGAACGCGCGTGCACCTGCGCTACCTCACGCGGCAGCGCGAGCCGACCGAGCGCGACGTCGACCCCTACGGTCTCGCCTACCGCGGCGGCTGCTGGTACGTGGTCGGCATGTGCCACCTGCGCGGCGGCCTGCGCTCCTTCCGCCTGGATCGCGTCGAGGCGGTGCGGCCGCTCGCGGCAGCCTTCACCCGTCCGCTGGGCTTCGACGCCCTGCGCCATCTCACCCAGGCGCTCGCCACCCTCCCCCGCGCCTTCGCGGTCGAGGTCCTCCTCGCGACCGACCTCGAGACCGCCCGCCGCGAAGTCTTTCCCGCCGCCGGCCTGCTCGAGTCCACAGCCGGCGGCGTCCTGCTGCGCAGCCAGGCCGACGACCTCGCCTGGTTCGCCCGGGAGCTGGCGCGGCTGCCGTTCGCCATCGAGATCCGGCAGCCGGCAGCCCTGCGCGAAGCCGTCGCGGAGCACGCCCGGCGCCTGCTGAGGTCGGCACGACGCACGGCCGCGCTGAGTCAGCGACCGGGCTGAGGTCGCTCGGCGAGAGGAGTCGCGCTTCTCTTGCATTGTCAACTGCTATCATTTGATCGGCAACGCTCGCATATCGCAGGACCACCGGGTGCCGACACTCGAGCCAGGGAGATCGCCGATGGGTGCCCTTCGCGCCGCCTCGTGCTGGATGTTTGCCTTCGCTGGCCTCGCTGCCGGACCCGGTCGGGCACTGACGCCCTACCTGGTGAAGGACATCCCGAACCCGCAACCGGCGAGCTCCTCGCCGCAGGACTTCGTTGCCCTCGGCGCCGTCGGACTATTCACCGCCGACGACGGCGTCAGCGGCCCGGTGCTCTGGCGCAGCGACGGGACGGGGCCGGGGACCTATCCGGTGGTGGCTCCCTGCGACCGCTGTGCGCTCTTTCCGAGCTACGTTGCACTGACCGAGACCTCTTACTTCTTCAGCACCTTTCGGGAGCTGGATTCCAGCATCGTGCTGTGGGTCACGAAGGGGACGCGGGAGACCACCTTCCAGCTGCTGGAGCTTCCTCACGGTGCCTACCTGGGATACTGGTGGCGTTGGGTTCCCGAGCATGGGCTGCTCTACTTCGACGCCGACGACGGCGTCCACGGCCTCGAGCTCTGGCGCAGCGACGGCACGGCCGCCGGCACCTTCATGGTCGTGGATCTCGCACCGGGACAGACCGACTCCGCTCCCGAGTACTTGACCGACTTCGGCGGCGAGCTGTTCTTCTCCGCCGACGGCGGCACCGGCCGCGCACTCTGGAAGAGCGACGGCACCGCCCGCGGCACCCAACTCGTCATCAACACCTGGCCGGAGAACCCCTCCGGAGGCGATGCGCTCTTCCTCGACGTCGTGGCCGGCCGCCTGGTGTTCGTCGCCGGGACGGCACAGCGCGGGTTCGAGCTCTGGCGGAGCGACGGCACCCGGCGCGGTTCCGTTCCCCTGCACGAGCTCGTCCCCGGCGCAGGCTCGCCCACGTTCTATGTCTTCACCTCCCTCGGTCAGCGTCTGCTGTTCGTGGCTGACGATGGGCACGGCTTGAACCTCTGGGCGACGGACGGCACCGACCGGGGAACCCATCGTCTGACCGCTTTCCCGGTTCCCGCTCCCAGCGAAGGGTTCCCGTATTTCGCGTACTCGGTGGCCCTGAGCCCGGTCCTGGGCGGCCGGATCCTCTTCACCGCCGACGACGGCGTGCATGGCTTGGAGCCATGGATCACCGACGGCACGCCCGCCGGGACGCGCATGGTCGGCGACCTGTGCCCGGGGACCTGCTCCAGCTACGCTTGGCCGATGCTGGCGGCGAACGGCCGATTCTTCTTCGCGGCCTCCGATGGCGTCCACGGCCAGGAGCTCTGGAGCAGCGACGGCACCCGCGGCGGCACCGCGATGGTCAAGGACATCTGTCAGGGCGCTTGCAGCTCGAACCCTCTCATCGTGGCTGACCTCGGCGGCCGCATCCTGCTGGTGGCCGACGACGGCCAGACCGGGTACCAGCTCTGGCGCACCGACGGCACGGCGGCAGGCACGGTCCGGATCTCGCAATTCACCCCTCCGCTCAGCTCGTTTTCCAACAGCGTTCCCTTCACCACGGCCGCGCTGCCCAATCTGCTGCTGTTCGCCGCCTCGGATCCTGTGCACGGGCAGGAGATCTGGCGCAGCGACGGCACCCGGCGGGGCACGTCTCTGGCCAAGGACATCGCCACCGCCGATCTCGGCGGCTCCTATCCCGGCGATCTGATGGCCGCGGGCAGCTTGCTCTACTTCTTCGCCGACGATCCGGCGCACGGCCGCGAGCTCTGGCGGACCGACGGCACGGACGGCGGCACCAACCTGGCGAACGACTTCGTGCCCGGACCGGGCTCACCCGCGGACGAGAACACGGGGCCGGTGGGGCCCTTCCGTCCCTCGGCGGCGGTGGGAAGCACCGTGTTCTTCCCCCTCTCGGTCACGGCGAACGATCTCGCCCTCTGGAGAAGCGACGGCACGCCGGGGGGGACTCTGCGGCTGACCGCCGCCGGCGTCCGTGCGCCCCTCTCGGAGATCGCGGCGTTGGGCAACGTCGTCCTCTTCGACGCCGACGACGGGATCCACGGACCCGCGCTGTGGAAGAGCGACGGCACCATCGCGGGCACGCAGCCGGTGGACCCGGTCGCCTGGACCGGCGGCGGCGCGCAGAAGCTGACCCTCTTCCAAGGCAAGCTCTTCTACTTCGTCGAGGTCGGCGGCAATCAGCAGCTGTGGCGCACCGACGGCACGGCGGCCGGCACGTCCCACGTGGCGGACCTCAATACGAATTTCTATGACGAGAACCCTCCCATGCTCGCGGAGCTCGACGGCAGGCTCTACTTCTTCGCGGCAGAGAGCCCGCAGCAGCCGGGCCCCTTCGAGCTCCGCCTCTGGTCCACCGACGGCACAGAGGCCGGAACGGCCCTGTCCGTCTCGTTCGGCCTGGCGCCCGGGGACCGCTTCGACCCCAGCAGCATCGCGGTCGCGGGAGGCCACCTCTACGTCACGGGCTGGACCTACGTACCGAGCGCTGGGTACACGCTCTGGGTCAGCGACGGCACCGATCGCGGCACCTCCCTGCTTGCGCGCGGGATCGCGATCGGCAAGAACGGCATCTACGCGCCGCCGGATTACGTGGATTACCAGGGGCGGCTGCTCTTCGAGGGGCCGGCAGGCAACAGCTTCGGAGGCCAGCTCTGGACAAGCGACGGCACCGCCGTGGGGACCGTGCCGCTGCTCGACTCCGGCGGCCAGCCGGTGGTAGGCGTACAGTCCCTGCGGGTGTTCTCGGGCTCGGCAATCTTCTCGGCCCTCTCCGGCCAGCAGATCGCGCTCTGGCAGACCGACGGCACAGCCGCGGGCACCAAGCCGCAGCTGCCGCTCGGCGGTCTCGCCCAGGGCTACGGTCAAGAGCTGGTCGTGGCTGGACCGCGCCTCTACTTCCGCGCTTACGACCCGGCCGTGGGCGATCAGCTCTGGGCGTTGCGCCCGAACTGACCTCGAGGATCACGACGCCGCGGCCGGCCACGCTCGTGCGGCAGCTGCTCAGGCCACGACCCGCAGGGCTCCCGGCATCACCTCGGCGACGAAGGGCTGGCCGGCGGCGTGGGTGGCTACCGGCTCGCCGCCGCCGTAGAGGGTCATCTCGCGGTCGAGGGTGATCTCGGCGCGGCGGGTGCGGACGATCTGGATCTCGGGGTGGGTGACGTGGGTGCCGCGGTAGACCTTCGGGAAGACGGCGAGCAGGCGGAGCCGCGAGAGCTGGCGGACGATCACCAGGTCGAGCCAGCCGTCGTCGGGGAGGGCCGCGGGGGCGATCCGCATGCCGCCGCCGAAGCGGGGGAGGTTGGCGACCACCGCGAACATCACCCGGCCCTCGAAGATGCCTTCGTCGTGGACGACGCGCATCGCCGGCGGCTGGAAGGTGGCCAGCGTGTGCAGCACCGCGTAGACGTAGACCAGCGGCCCGCGGAGACGCTTCACCTCCTCGTTGGCGAAGCGGGTCACCTCCGAGTCGAAGCCCACGCCGGCGTAGCCGATGCAGACCGTCTCCTCGACCCGCACCAGGTCGAGCGGACGCACGCCGCCGGTGAGGGCCCGCGCGGCCGCCGCGTCGAAGTCCGCGGGAATGCCGAGCGTGCCCGCGAGGTCGTTGCCGGTGCCGAGCGGCACCACGCCCAGTGCGCACCCACTCCCCGCCAGGCCCTGCGCCGCCTGGTGCATCGTGCCGTCGCCGCCGGCCACCACCAGCCGCGCCACGCCGTCCGCGACCGCCCGCCGTGCCTGCACCGCGATGTCCGCACCGCTCTTGCTCACCACCAGCCCGGCCCCCGCCGCCGAAGCCAGCACCCGCAACCGGTCGAGGCGCGCGGCAGCCCCCCATCGCCCCGCCGCCGGGTTGAGCAGGAAGCGCACAGACCCCGCGGCCGCGTTCGACGCTTCCACGCTCGGCTCTCCTCCCTCGGACAAGATTGCGAGGAAAAGCTACCACAGGGCGCACCAGATATGATCCTTCCCGCCATGCCCCACCCGCACGTCCAGATCCTCGTCTGCCTCAACGAGCGCCCGCCCGACGGCCCGAAGCCCTGCTGCTCGCTCCGCGGCTCCCTCGCCGTCTACCACCGCTTCAAGGACCGCGTCCGCGAGCTCGGCATGCGCGACCAGGTGATGGTGACCCGCACCGGCTGCCTCAAGCACTGCAGCCGCGGCATCACCGTCGCCGTCTGGCCCTACAACCTCTGGTACAGCGGCGTCACCGAGGCCGACGTGGACGAGATCCTGACCACGACCGTCGCCGGCGGCGGCCGGGAGGTCGAGCGCCTGCGCATGCCCGACATCCGCTGGGAGTAGAGGACCAGGGCGGCCGGCCCGTGGGCGCGGCGGCACCGCGTTCCGTATACCTCTTGAGCACAGCACGAAGACTCCGCCCGCGGGGCCAGCCGGCCGTGCAGGGCGGCAGGGGCCCGGCGCCGGCGCGGATGCCCTGGCCGTGCCGACCAAGAGGGAGATCGAGGTGCGAGACCCCAGGCAGCCGATCGTCGCCGTGACAGCCATCCTCTTCCTGTTCCTGGCGGCCCCGAGGCTGGCAGCGCAGCAGCGAGCGGAGCCTGTCTGGAGCTCGATCGGCCCGGATGGAGGCGCCATGGCCGCCCTGGCGGCGGCGCCGGGCAAGCCACAGATCCTCTATGCCGTGATCGCGCAGGGCGGGATCTGGCGCAGCGAGAGCGGCGGCCGGCAGTGGTCCCTGGCGGGCCGCGGCCTGGCCGCGTACCCGATCACCACCCTGGTCGTCGACGCGAGGGACGACGAGGTCCTCTATGCGGCGGCCTGGAGAATGGGAGTCTTGAAGAGCGCGGACGGCGGCAGCTCCTGGGCCGTCGCCGACCAGGGGCTCGCCTCCGGTTCCGGCTTCCTGGCCCTCGCTGCCGATCCCTACCATCCGGGCCGGTTGTACGCCGGCACCGGCGACGGGGTCTACGAGAGCCTCGACGGCGCCGGCAGCTGGAAGCCCGCCAACGCCGGCCTGGCCGGTGACCAGGTCTATGACTTCGCTTTCACGCCGGCGGCGGTCTTCGCCGGCTTCGACCGCGGCGTGGCCAGGAGCGTGAACGGCGGTGTCACCTGGCAGCTTGCCAGGCTTGGCCTTGGCGAGGCAGCGCAAGCCCTGGCCGCCGATCCGTCCCGGCCGGCAGTCCTCTATGGAGCCTCCACCGGCGCGGTGTGGAAAAGCGCCGACGGCGGCGGCACCTGGTCGAGAGCCAGCTCCTTCGCCGACCCCGTCATCCTGCTCGCGACCGATGCCGGCGGCGCCGTCTACGTCGCGACGCCAGGAACCCTGTTCCGCAGCACCGATGGGGCGGCCAGCTTCCGCGCCTTGCCGCCGGCGCCGTTCGTGCCTGTTGCCGGCATCCGGCTAGCGGCCGGCTCGGCGCCCGGGACGCTCCTCGCGGCGACCTCTGCCGGCCTGTTCCGCACCCTGAATGGCGGCATCTCCTGGCAGCCCCTCAACCACGGCCTGCGCGGGCTTGCCGTCGTCTCCCTGGCCGTCGATCCGCGCGATGCGTCGGCGGTCTATGCCGGCGTCACGACGGGATTGCTGGCAGGCCGCCATCGCGACGCCGCCTGGAGTCCCCGCTTCGCCGGCCTGGGGCTGATCCAGCCCGTCGAGGCCCCGTACTTCCTGGCCGTCGATCCCGCGGGCTCCGGGACGATCTATCGCAGCCTGCTCTTCAGCCTCTCCCGCAGCTTCGACGGCGGCCGCAGATGGCACGATCTCGGGCTTCCCAACCGCTGCCTGGTGGTATCGGCGCTTGCCCTGGACCCCTCCTCGCCGCGCACCGTCTACGTGGGAGGCGACAACGGCGACGTCGGGTGCCAGGAGCGGGATCTTGCCTTCAAGAGCACCGACGGCGGCAACACCTGGACGGCCCTCGCCCTCGACGCCGTGGGCGGCATCTACGTGGATCCCAGCTCACCCGAGACGGTGTACGCGCTGGCCGATGGACTGGTGAAGAGCGAGGATGGCGGGATGACCTGGTCGAGGGCGGGCGCCGGGCTGCCGCCGCAGGTCATCTATTCCCTCGCCATCGATCCGCGGTCGTCCAGCACGCTCTATGCGGCGACCTACTCCGGGTTGTTCAAGAGCACCGACGGCGGCGGCAGCTGGCTCCCGGCCGGCGCCGGCCTGCCTCCCGGCGCCGTCAACACGGTGGCGGTCTCACCCCGCGAACCGGGGACCGTGTACGCCGGCATCCCGGGGGTGGGCGTCTTCCGCAGCACGGACGGCGCAGCGAGCTGGAGCGCCCTGAGCGCCGGCCTGCCCCGGCGGGATTTCACCGGCCTCGTGGTGATCGCGCCGTCGGACCCCTCGATCCTCTACGCTGGCACGGCCGGCAACTCGATCTACGAGCTGCAGCTCCGCTAGCCCTGGTAAGCCGCCGAGTTGGTTCAGGAGGCCAGGACCGGCAAGAGGGCGTTGCCGACCGGTGCTACGGCCGCCCCCGCCCCGCCCGGCCCCGGCGAGACGAGGTCCCGGTTGGCCGGGGTGATGGCATGACGGTACTGGCGGGCGAGGGCGGCGGTGTCCTCGCGGGTGACGAAGCGCTCGTAGAGATTGGTGCGCTGCCGCGGCCGGTAGCCGGCGGCCGTGATGAGATGCTCCATCTCGTCCTGGCTCATGCGGTAGGAGGTGCCGGCCGAGGCCACGACGTTCTCCTCGATCATCGTCGAGCCCATGTCGTCGGCGCCGAAAGCCAGCGCCACCTGGCCGATCTTCTTGCCCTGCGTCACCCAGCTGGTCTGGAAGTGCGCGACGTTGTCGATGAACAGGCGCGACACGGCCAGCGTCCGCAGGTACTCGTCGGCGAAGGTCTCGGGCACGTCCGGCATCTCGGTGTGCTCGTGCTGGAAGGTCCAGGAGATGAACGCCGTGAAGCCGCCGGTCTCGTCCTGCAGGTCGCGGATGCGCTGGAAGTGCTCGACCCGCGCCGCCACGCCCTCGCCCATGCCGTACATCATCGTGGCCGAGGTGCGCAGGCCGTTGCGGTGCGCCTGGCGCATGATGTCGATCCACTCCTCGGCCGAGCACTTCGGGTAGGCCAGCACGCGCTTGCGCGTCTCGTCGGAGAGGATCTCGGCGCCGCCGCCGGGGATCGACATCAACCCCGCCGCCTTCAGGCGGGCGATGACGTCGTAGAAGCTCATCCGCTCCTTCCGCGCGATGAACTTGATCTCGGGCGGCGAGAAGGCATGGATGTGCAGCGCCGGGTAGCGCTCCCGCAGGTAGCGCAGCAGGTCCTCGTAGTAGCCGATGGGCAGGTCGGGATGCACCCCGCCCTGCATCAGGATGCCGGTGCCGTTCAGCGCCAGCGTCTCCTCGACCTTGGCGCCGATCTCCTCGAACGGCAGCAGGTACCCCTCGGCGTCGCCGGGCACCCGGTAGAAGGCGCAGAACCGGCACTTGTAGACGCAGACGTTGGTGTAGTTGATGTTGCGGTCGACGTTGTAGGTGGCGACCTCGGGATCGTTCCAGCGGTTCCGCACCGCGTGCGCCGCCATCCCCAGGTCCAACAGGTCGATCTCGCCGTGGCCGCCGTGGCCGTCATGGCCCAGGTGATCGCCGTGCTCGCCGGCAGCCGTGGGCTCGCCCAGCAGCCGCAGGGCGTCGCCCGCCGAGATGCGGCGGCCGCCCACCGCGTCGTCCAGGATCTGCGCCGCCGGGCGGGAGGAGGGTGCCAGGTCCATGCCCCGGATCTTAGCCCATGGCGCCCGGGGCTGGCGAGAGCCCTTCCGCGGCCCCCGCGCCGGCCCCGGCAGCCGTGCCGGCCGCGCCGGCGGGGACCGTGGCGGCCAGCGCGCGCTCGTCCGGCGGCCGCTCGAGCGGGGCGGTCAGCCGATCGAGCGGATGGACGCGGCCCTGGTTCCCGTCGCAGCCCCACCACATGTCGCAGACCAGGCGGGTGCGGGCGGCCGAGTCCCCGGTGTACAGGCGCGGATCGAGCACCACCCGCTGCAGCTCGGGCGGCAGGCGGTCGACGACCTCGCCGCCCTCGGGGGTATGCAGGTAGTCCAGGAGCCCCATCTCGCGGTCGCGGCACAGCTCCGCCAGGCGCTTGGAGATCTCGTAGGCGTCCTTCTCGCCGGCGAGGGCGAGAGCGATGTAGAGCGGCTCGGCCACCGTCCATTGCCTCCCGGCCTCGAAGTTGCGCTCGAGCGCCGGCAGGCTGACGACCGTGCCGCGGACGGCCTTGCCGGTGCGGCGGACCGCGTAGTCGAAGAGCGCCACCAGCTCGTTCAGGAAGCGGCTGCTGGCGCTGTTGGTGAGGTCGCGCTGGTGCTCGCTGAGCTGGTCCATGTAGACCGTCGTCATGCGCGGCATCGCCGCCTTCCACAGGCTCTTGACGTTCTCGAAGTTCTTCGGATTGACCTTGTGCGGCATGGTCGACGAGCCCACCCGGCGGGTCTGCTCGCCGATCTCTTCGATCTCGCTGCGCATCAGGTTGCGGTAATCGTCGGCGAGGTTGGCCAGCACCGAGAAGGTGGACACCAGCGCATGGGCGAAGTCGGCGACGAACTCGGGCTGCACCACCTGCGTGGACACGGCCCCCTCCGCCGGCCGCAGCCCCAGCCGCGCGAGCACGCGCAGCTCGAAGGCGGCGGGATCGTTGGGCCAGGCCAGCGCGAACGAGTTGTGCGCTCCGACCGCGCCGGAGATCATGCCGCGCAGCTCCGCCGCCGACTGGCTGATGCGCTCCATCCGCTGCCCGAGCCGGTCCACGTAGTTGGCGAGCCAGTAGCCCAGGGTCAGCGGCACGGCATGGCGCCCATGCGTCCTGCCGATCTGGACGGTGTCGGCGTGCTGCCGGGCGGCGCCCACCAGGACCGCCATGAGCTCGTGCAGGTCCGGCAGCAGCACCTCCCGCGTGACGTCGCGCAGCGCCAGCGCCCGGGCGGTGTCCATGACGTCGTTGGAGGTGACGAAGAGGTGCACGTATCCTTTCGCCGCCGGCGCCGCCGGCACCGCCGCTTCCAGCCGCCTGCCGATGCAGTTGACCAGCGCCCGGATGTTGTGATGGATCCGCTCCTCTTCCGCGTAGACCTCGGCGGGGGTGATCGGATCCGTGCGCAGCGCCGCCGCCAGCGCCTGCGACGTCCCCCGCGGGGCGACGCCGCTGGCCTCGAGCTCGGCCAGCAGCGCCTGCTCGACCCGCAGCTGGTACAGGATGGTCGCGGCCTCCGACAGGTACGGATGCAGGGCCGCGAAGAAATCCTCCTCGGGGCCGTAATACCGCGCATCCAGGGGCGAGATGAAATCGAAAGGGCTGAGCTCGCGTGTCGGCATGGCTCGCTGTTCCTTGCTGCGATCGGTTCGCTGCGATTGCCTCGCTGCTAATCCCAGAATTCCAGCGGCTTCGGCTCCAGGATGAGGCCGTGCGCGTGGGCGCGGCGGTAGAACTCCTCGAGACCGGCGATCTCCTCCTGGCGGAGGAAGTAATGCAGGCTCTCGGTCAGGTACGACCGCACCTCCGAGGAGTCCAGGCCGAGCTCGGCGGCCGCCTCGCGCACCAGGGTGTCGAGCGACGACAGGCCGTAGCGCAGGCTGCTCTTGAAATAGAAAGACAGGTCCGGCAGCTCCACCTCGGGCCGCACCGCCCACACGGCGAAAGTGAACGGCAGCCCGGTCAAGGCGTGCCACTCGGCGGCCAGGTCGTGCACCAGGTACCGGTCACGGTCCACCCGCAGCGCGGGATCGCCGATCAGCAGCGCGGCGTCCGCCTCGGCGAGCATGCGCTCGGGGTCCGGGCGCTCGTGGGTGTACTCGGGATCGGCGTGGAACCGCTCGCGCATCAGGATGCGCAGCAGCGCGGCGGAGGTTCGGCTGTTCTGGTCGAGCGCCACCCGGCGGATCTCACCCGGCGGGCAGCGCGACACCATCAGCACGCTGCGCACCTCGTGGTGCGCCGCGACGCAGAGGTCCGGCAGCACCTTGAGCCCCGGGATCCGCTGCACCTCGATCGAGGGGATCAGGCCGATGTCGAGATTGCCCTGGCCGACCAGCCTGGCCACCAGGGCCGGCGGGTGATAGCTCGGCACGAAGAGATCCGCGTGGTGCCCCTTGAGGAAGCCCCAGGCCAGCGGCTTGCTGTTCAGGAAGTTGACGATGCCGACGCGCAGCTTGGGCAAGGTCTCCCCTACTTGGACATCGCGTTCAGGAACTCCTGATTGGACTTGGCCTTCGACAGCTTGTCGTGCAGCAGCTCCATGCTCTCGACCGTCGACAGCGGGTTCAGCACCTTGCGCAGCACCCAGACCCGGTGCAGCTCGCCCTCGGGCATCAGCAGCTCTTCCTTGCGGGTGCCCGACTTGTTGATGTCGATCGCCGGGAAGACGCGCTTGTCGACCAGCTTGCGGTCGAGATGGATCTCGGAGTTGCCGGTGCCCTTGAACTCCTCGAAGATGACGTCGTCCATGCGGCTGCCGGTGTCCACCAGGGCGGTGGCGACGATGGTCAGCGACCCGCCCTCCTCGATGTTGCGCGCGGCACCGAAGAAGCGCTTCGGGCGGTGCAGGGCGTTGGCGTCGATACCGCCGGAGAGGACCTTCCCCGAGGGCGGCTGCACGGTGTTGTAGGCGCGCGCCAGGCGGGTGATCGAGTCGAGCAGGATCACCACGTCCTTCTTGTGCTCGACGAGGCGCTTGGCCTTCTCGATCACCATCTCCGCCACCTGCACGTGGCGCGTCGCCGGCTCGTCGAAGGTCGAGGACACCACCTCGCCCTGGACCGAGCGCTGCATGTCGGTGACCTCCTCGGGCCGCTCGTCGATCAGCAGCACGATGAGGATCACCTCGGGGTGGTTCTTCTCGAGGGAATGGGCGATGGATTGCAGCAGCATCGTCTTGCCGGTACGGGGCGGGGCCACGATCAGCGCCCGCTGGCCCTTGCCCATCGGCGTCGCCAGGTCCATCACCCGCGACGACATGTCGCCCGGCACCTCGAGCTTGATGCGCTCGTCGGGGTACAGCGGCGTCAGGTTGTCGAAGAAGATCTTGTTGCGGGCGACCTCGGGATGCTCGAAGTTGACCGCCTCGACCTTGATCAGGGCAAAGTAGCGCTCGCCTTCCTTCGGCTGCCGCACCTGGCCGGAGATGGTGTCGCCGGTGCGCAGGTCGAAGCGCCGGATCTGGCTCGGGCTGACGTAGATGTCGTCGGGCCCGGGCAGGTAGTTGTACTCGGGGGCGCGCAGGAAGCCAAACCCGTCGGGCAGGCACTCGAGCACCCCTTCCGCGAAGATCAAGCCGCTCTTCTCGGTCTGCGCCTGCAGGATCTTGAAGATCAGCTCCTGCTTGCGCATGCCGGTCGCGCCCTCGACCCCCATGTCCTTGCCGATCTGGGTGAGCTGGGAGATGCTCATCTCCTTGAGCGCCCGGATGTCGAGCGCCTCCACCGTGCTCCCCTTCTCCGCTGGGTTCTGCGTTGTCTTGGCCATGTTGCTCCTCTTGTGTCCTTTCTACCTGCTTGGCACTCGTCTGCTTACTTGCCACTCGCTTCGAGATGCACGTCGATGACGTTCCACAGCTCCTTCATTCCCTCTCCCGAGTGCGCGGAGACGGGGACGACGGGAATCAGGTGGGCCTCCGCGTCCAGGCCCAGCGAGGCGGCGATGGCGCGGAGGGCGGCCGCACGGCGGCCGCGCGGGACCTTGTCGATCTTGGTCGCCGCGATCGCGATCTTGGCGTCAAGGCTCGACAAGTACTCGTAGGCCTGCTGATCGAGCGGCGTGGCTCCGACCTGGGAGTCGACCAGCATCATCACCTGTGCTCGAGGCAGCGCCTGCCGCATATAGCTGTTCACCACCTCCGCCCACTCCCGCCGCTCCGCCCTGCCGGCGCGCGCCCAGCCGTAGCCCGGCAGGTCGACGAACCAGCAGCGGCCGTTGACCAGGAAGAAGTTGACGGCCCGCGTACGTCCCGGCGTCGAGCCCACCCTGGCGAGACCCTTGCGGCCCAGCATGCGGTTCAGCAGGCTCGACTTGCCGACGTTGGAGCGGCCGGCGAAAGCAACCTCCGGGCGCCCGTCGCGCGGGAAGTCTCCGCTCTCGTGAGCGGACCTGACGTAATCCGCGGTCTCGACCTTCAAGGGCCCTTTACCGGGCGGGCGCGGCCCGCCGCCTCGAGCGCCGCCGCGCGGTGCTGGGCTCCGGTCCCTCTCCCAGCCAGCGCGCGGTGCGCGGGGGTGGCGGCCCCGCCGACCTTTTCAAGCTGATTGGCCGCGGGACCGCGCCGGCCGGGCAGGCAGGCGCGGGCGAGCCCCCGCGGCGGCACGGCACCCCATCCCTAGGGGGTGGGGTTTGTCAATGGGCCAGCGAATCCGGCCCCACGGGAGGCTCTGAGGGGGCCTCCTTGAATTTACTCTTGGCGGTCTTGAGCAGCGGAGCGGTCGCGCCGTCCAGGGCCAGACGCAGCACCTCGTCCATGGACTCGACCAGGTGCATCTCCATCGCCTCGCGCACTTCCACCGGGATCTCCTCGAGGTCCTTCTCGTTCTCCTTCGGAAGGATCACCTCGGTGATGCCGCCGCGGAAGGCGGCCAGAACCTTATCCTTGATCCCGCCCACCGGCAAGACCTTGCCGCGCAGGGTGATCTCGCCGGTCATCGCCACGTCCTTGCGCACCGCGATCTTGCTCAGCGCCGAGACCAAGGCGGTGGCCATGGTGATGCCGGCCGACGGGCCGTCCTTCGGGATCGCCCCCTCCGGCACGTGGAGGTGGAGATCCATGTTCTCGTTGAAGTCGGGCTCGATGCCGAACAGCTCGCTGCGGCTGCGCAGGTAGGACACCGCCGCGCGCGCCGACTCCTGCATCACCTCGCCGAGCTTGCCGGTCAAGGTCAGCTTGCCCTTGCCGGGCATCAGCCCGACCTCGGTCTCGAGCAGCTCGCCGCCGACCTCGGTCCAGGCCAGGCCGGTGGCGACGCCGATCTCGGACAGCTGGTTCTTGCGGCGGGGGCGGAAGCGCTCCTTGCCCAGGAACTCCGAGATCATCTCCGCCTTCACGGCGATCGCCAGGCCGGAGCCCTCCTTGACCACGCGGCGGGCGATCTTGCGGCAGATCGAGGCGATCTCGCGCTCGAGGCTGCGGACGCCGGCCTCGCGCGTGTAGCTCTCGATCAGCACCCGGATGGCCTCCTCGTCGAAGCTGATCTTGTCCGCCGCGAGGCCGTGGTTCTTGACCTGCCGCGGCACCAGGAACTGCTGCGCGATCGCCAGCTTCTCGTTGAGCGTGTAGCCCGAGAGGAAGATGACCTCCATGCGGTCCTTGAGCGGCGCCGGGATGGTGTGGGTGACGTTCGCCGTGGCGATGAACATCACCTTCGAGAGGTCGTAGTCGACGTCGAGGTAGTGATCGAGGAATGAGTGGTTCTGCTCCGGATCGAGCACCTCGAGCAGCGCCGCCGACGGATCGCCGCGGAAGTCCATCGACATCTTGTCGACCTCGTCGAGCAGGAACACCGGGTTGACCGTGCCGGCCTTGCGCATCATCTGGACGATCTGGCCGGGGAAGGCGCCGATGTAGGTGCGGCGGTGGCCGCGGATCTCGGCCTCGTCGCGCACGCCGCCCAGCGACAGCCGCACGAACTTGCGGCCGGTGGCGCGGGCAATCGACTTGGCGAGCGACGACTTGCCGACCCCGGGCGGGCCGACGAAGCAGATGATCGAGCTCTTCGTCTGGCCGATCAGCTGCCGCACCGCCAGGAACTCCAGGATGCGGTCCTTGATCTTCTCGAGGCCGTAGTGGTCCTCGTTGAGCACCTTCTCGGCGTGGTCGAGGTCCTTGCGCTCCTTGCTCTTCTTGCGCCAGGGCACCGCCACCAGCCAGTCGATGTAGTTCCGCGACACGGTGGCCTCGGCCGACACCGGCGGCATCGCCTCGAGCCGCTTCAGCTCCTGCTCCGCCTTCTCCTTGACCTCCTTCGGCAGGCCGGCCTTCTCGATCTTCTCGCGCAGCTCGGTGAGCTCGTCGCCGCGGTCGTCCTTGCGGCCCAGCTCTTGATGGATGGCCTTGATCTTCTCGTTGAGGTAGTACTCCTTCTGGGCCTTCTCCATCTGCTTCTTGACCTTGACGTTGATCCGCTTGTCGATGTTGATCTTCTCGATCTCGACGTCCAGCAGGTCGTGCAGGCGCTGCAGCCGCTCGTAAGGATTGATCAGCTCGAGCAGCGACTGCTTGTCGCCGGTCGACACCATCAGGTGGGCGGAGAGGATGTCGGCGACGCGGTCCGGGTTGTCCAGCTTGAGCGTCGACATCAGGCCTTCGAAGGCGAGGTGATGCGACATCTTCGCGTACTGCTCGAAGGCCGACAGCACCTTGCTCATGTACACCCGCAGCTCTTCGCTCATCGGGTAGTTGACCTCGAAGGTCTCCACCTCGACGTTCAGCGCGCCGTCGGTGTCCACGACGTCGACGATCTTGCCGCGCTGCACTCCCTCGACCATCACCCGCACGTTGCCGTTCGGCAGCTTCAGGTTCTGGATGACCGTCGCCACGACGCCGAGGTCGCAGATGTCGTCGCGCACCGGGTCGTCGATGCGCGGGTCCTTCTGCGCCGACAGGAAGATGCGCTTCTGGGAGGTGGCCAGGGACTGCTCGAGCGCGCGGACCGAGCTCTCGCGGCCGACGATGAACGGCGCCATCATGTGCGGGAAGACCACCATGTCCCGCAACGGCACCAGCGGCAGGGTTTCGCGTTTCTTCGAGACGAATGATAAAGCCATAGGTTTGGTTGCGCTCTCTGCGGGGCAGCGATCTCCTGGCGGCGGGTGGCGGCGGGTCAGGGCGCGCCGGTTAGGGACGGGGCGCGCCGGCGGCGGTGATCGCCTGGGCGGCGCCGCCGGTTCCCCGCGGCGCCTAGCCGGCCTTCTTGTAGAGCATGATCGGCTGGATCCGGCTGGCCACGACCTCCTCGTTGATCAGGCACTGCTTGATGTCGCGCTGCGAGGGTATTGTATACATCAGCTCGAGCATCAGCTCCTCGAGGATGATGCGCAGGCCGCGCGCGCCGACGTTGCGCTTCAGCGCCTCCTTCGAGATGGCGACCAGCGCCTCGTCGGTGAACTTCAGCTCGACGCCCTCGAACTCGAGGATCGTCTGGTACTGGCGGATCAGGCTGTTCTTCGGCTCGTGCAGGATGCGCACCAGCGCCGGCTCGTCGAGCTCCTCGAGCGTCGCCACCACCGGCAGCCGGCCGACGAACTCGGGGATCAGGCCGTACTTGATCAGGTCTTCCGGCAGCACGTGCTCGAGCAGCTGGGTGCTCTTCCTCTCGCGCTTGCTCTTGATCTCGGCGCCGAAGCCGAGCGACTTCTGGTTCATGCGGCGCTCGATCACCTCTTCCAGGCCGACGAAGGCACCGCCGCAGATGAACAGGATGTTGGTGGTGTCGATTTGCAGGAACTCCTGGTGCGGGTGCTTGCGCCCGCCCTGCGGCGGCACGTTGCACTGCGTCCCCTCGAGGATCTTCAGCAGCGCCTGCTGCACGCCCTCGCCCGACACGTCGCGGGTGATCGACGGGTTGTCGCTCTTGCGGCAGATCTTGTCGACCTCGTCGATGTAGACGATGCCGCGCTGGGTCTTCTCCTTGTCGTTGCCCGACGCCTGGTAGAGCTTCAGGATGATGTTCTCGACGTCCTCGCCGACATAGCCGGCCTCGGTCAGGGTGGTGGCGTCGGCGATGGTGAACGGCACCGAGAGCAACCGCGCCAGGGTCTGCGCCAGGAGAGTCTTGCCCGTGCCGGTGGGGCCGATGAGGAGGATGTTGGACTTCTGCAGCTCGACGTCGCCGTGGGCCTTCTCGGCGAAGTCGATCCGCTTGTAGTGGTTGTAGACCGCGACCGCGAGCTTCTTCTTCGCCTGCTCCTGGCCGATGACGTACTCGTCGAGGAGACCCTTGACCTCCTTCGGCTTCGGGAGGGTGGTGTCCTGCTGCTGCTCGAGCATCCGGTCTTCCGCGATGATGTCGAGGCAGATGTCGACGCACTCGTCGCAGATGAAGACCGTCGGGCCGGCGATGAGCTTCTTCACCTCCCGTTGGCTCTTGTTGCAGAAAGAGCACCTCAGGACTTCATCGCCGCTGTCTTTCTTCGGCATCTCTCCTCCGTTGCTCAGGGCCGTGAGACCAGGGATCAGCTCTCATGCTAGGAGCGAACTTCCGGCCCTGTCAACTGTCCCGCTTCCGAGTGTCCTCCGGCTGTGACAACAGGCGGCCTGGCTGCGGCTATTCCGCGGCTGTGTGGTCGCCGGGGTCGCCAGGGTCACTGTGCCTTCCCCCGATCGTCCGCCGAGCGTCCGCCGTGTCCGCCGGGTCCGCCCGCAGAAGCCGCGCCGGCAGGAGCAGCCGGACCCGCGGGACCGATCCCGCCGCTCGGCCCCACCGCGCCGATCGGACCCGGGCCCGGACCGGTGCCGGACGGACCGCGCCGGGACATCACGCGGTCGGCGAGGCCGTAGGCCAGGGCTTCCGGCGCCGCCAGGATGCGGTCCCGCTCGGTGTCGCGATGGACTTCCTCCTTGGTCCTGCCGGTATGGTACGCCAGGATCTCGTCCATGCGGTCGCGCATCATCCACATGTCCTTGGCATGGATCTCGATGTCGGACTGCTGCCCCTGCAGCCCCGACAGCCAGGGCTGGTGGATGAGGATGCGGCTGTTCGGGAGCAGCGTCCGCTTGCCCTTCGTGCCGGCGGCCATCAGCACCGCCGCCATCGACGCCGCCTGCCCGACGCAGTAGGTGGAGACGTCGGGCTTGATGTACTGCATGGTGTCGTAGATCGCCAGCCCGGAGCTGATCGAGCCACCGGGCGAGTTGATGTAGAGGGAGATGTCCTTCTCCGGGTTCTCGGCCTCCAGGAAGAGCATCTGGGCGATGATCAGGCTCGCCATGTCGTCGTCGATCGGCCGGCCCAGGAAGATGATGTTGTCCCTGAGCAGGCGCGAGTAGATGTCATACGCGCGCTCGCCCCGGCTCGTCTGCTCGACAACCATCGGGATCAGCATTCTCGGTCCATTCTCCTTCCGCGGTGCTGCTGCTGTACTACCTTATCCTTCTCAGTGCGTCCTGCCCTATCTTGCCTCTTCCGGCGCGGCAACGGCAGCGGCCCCTGCGTCGGCCTCCTCGGCGTCCGTGGCCCCGGGGCCGGCGGTATCGGCGGCAGGGGCGTCAGGCGACTCGCCCAGCAGGTGGCGCATCGTCTTGTCGCGCCGCATCTGCTCGCGCAAGGGCGCCAGCCGGCCGTTCTCGTCGAGCGCCTTGCGCAGCGCCGGCGTGGTGGTCTTCTGCGCTCGCGCCAGGATCGCCAGGGCGCGCTCGAACTCCTCGTCGGTCACCACCACCGGCTCCGCGTCGGCGACGGCGTCGAGCAGCAGCCGGGCGTGCACCCGCCGCTCGGCGAGCGGCCGCATCTCCTCGCGGATCCGCTGCCAGTCGAGCCCCGCCTGCTCCGGCCGCACCCCGCGCCGGGCGAGGCTCTCAGCGTAATCGCTGGCAAGGTGCTCCACCTCGCGCTGCAACACCCCCTGCGGCAGCTCCATCGGGTGGCGCTCCCGCAGCTGGTCGAGCAGCGCCCGCTGCCGCTGCTCGGCCCGCTCTTCGATGCGGGCCTCGCGCAGGCGGCGGGAGACCAGCTCGCGCAGCTCGGTGAGCCCCCCTAACTCAGGGTTTACGCGCGCCGCGAGCTCGTCGTCGAGGGCGGGCAGCTCGCGCTCCTTGACGGCGATCACCTGTACCTTGAAACGCCGCGGCGCCCCGCCGGTTGCGGCGGCGTCCGGCTGCCCGCCGGCAGGGGCGGCCGGCGCCGCGCCGCCCTCGTGGGTGAACGGCGCCTCCTGGCCGGCCGCGAGGCCCGAGACGGCCAGGGAGAGCTCCTCCCAGACCCGCTCGTCGCCGACCTCGAACTCCACCGGTTGCACCTTGGGGCCCACCGTGCCGGGCGGGCTGTCAGCGGCGGGGTCGCCGGGGGCGCCGGGGGCGCCGGCGGCGGCCCCGGTTTCCGGCTTCTCCGGGGTGACCGGGGTGTCCGGCTGTTTCTCCGGGAGCTCGGTGATCTGGGTGCTGACCAGGTCGCCACGGGCCGCCGGCCGCTCGACCGGGACCCATTCGACGAAACGCACGCGGAGGTCGTCGAGCGCCTTGTCGACGTCGAGCTCGCCCGGCTCGATCTCGGGGTCGGGCAGCTGGAAGTCGTGGATGTTGCCGAGCTCGATCTTCGGACGGGTCTCGACCGTGGCGACGAAGGTCAGAGACCCGCCGGGCTCGAGATCGCGGACCTCGTCGACCTCCGGCGGCATCAGCGGCTCGATCTCGCTCTCCGCCTGCGCCTGGCGCCAGTAGCGCGGCAGCAGGCGGTCGATCACCTCGCGCTCGATGTCCTTGGCGAAGCGGCGGCGGACCAGCTCGGCCGGCACCTTGCCGCGGCGGAAGCCGGGGATCCGCACGCGCTGCCCGTACTCGCGGACGACGCGCTCGGTCTCGGCCTCCACCGCCGGCGCCGGCACCTCGACGGTGAGCTGCTTGCGCCAGGGGCCTACGTCCTGCATCGATAAGACCACGCTCATTGCGCTGTTCAGAACCCCCGGATTGGTGCGAAAGGGGGGACTCGAACCCCCAACCCGATCACTCGGGACTAGATCCTAAGTCTAGCGCGTATACCAGTTCCGCCACTTTCGCGATGAGGTCCGTCCGTCCGTCGTCCTCAGAGTCAGCCGTCAGCCGGTCAGCCGATCGGTCGATCGACGGAGGATGGAGTGAGGTCGAAGGGAGTGGTGAGCCGCCTAGGAATCGAACCTAGAACCCGCAGATTAAGAGTCTGCTGCTCTGCCAATTGAGCTAGCGGCCCTGGTCGACCGGGATCATACTCAAAGAAGCAGCCGGGTGACAACACCGGGGGACCCTGGCGCCCCTCTTGGCTCCCGTTACAACCTCCCGCTCCGCCGCCGCATTTCCAGGGCGGCGCGACGCCTTCTCCACCTCATCGCCAACCGCCTTGCACGAAGTGCACCACCTCGAGCCGGTCGCCGGCGGCCAGGCGGGTTGCCGGGAAGGCGGCGCGCGGCACCAGCTCGCCATTGCGCTCCACCGCCACGGTGCGCGGGTCGCGGCCCAGGCCGGTCACCAGGTCGAGGACGGTCGCGTCCGCGGCGACCTCGTATGGCTCGCCGTTGAGCAGGAGAGCGAGCCGCGGCGGCGCCGGCGGCGACGGCTGCTTCGGCGGCGGCTTCCGAGGCAGCGGCATGCGCCTTCGTCTTCCAGCTCAGAGCAGGTGCTTCAGCTCGGCGCGCCCGATGGCGCTGACCGCGCTGATGATGAGGGCGGCGGTGCCACGGTCGAGCTTCGGGATCTCGAAGCGCAGCGGCACTCCGCCTTGCTCGTCGGTGCGCCCGACCGCCAGGACGCGCGGCTCGGCGATCGTCGAGATCATGCGCACCGACACCTGGGCGCCGGCGATCGGCAGGCCGCTCTTGCTCGAGCTGGTGCGCAGCGCCAGGCTGGCGCGGCGGCCCAGGCCGAGATCCGCCTCGCTCTCGAGCACCAGCACCAGCTGCTCCTGGTCGGCCTCGTTGGTCAAGTACTCGAGGATGACCTGGTCGAGCGTGCGCTCGCCGGGAGGTGGCTGGACGGGCACGCCGTGGGGGGTCGGCGCACGGTTGGCGGCGCCGGCGGTGCTGGCGGCACTGGCGGCGCTGGCGGCGGTCACGGGAGTGGCGCCGCCCGCCACCCCGACCGCCGGCGGCAGGTATGCGCCGGCGGCAGGCACCTGCTCGATCACCGGCATCGGCGAGGTCTTCGGGCGGCCGAGCGCCGCCAGCTTGGCGTCGAACCTGCCTTGGCGGATGGCGGCGATCATGGTCCGATGCTGCTGGTCCATGAGCGCGATGATCTCCTTCTCGTCGCGCCCTTCCGCCAGCAGGTCCGCGTAGTTGGCGCGCTTGCTGGCGAGCACCTGGCCGCCGACGTAGACGAGGCTCTCGATGAAGGGATTCGCGGCCCCCTTGTCCTCGGTCTGAACGTGGAAGACGACCTCCTGATGGCGGACGTCGGTGTTATAACCGGTGATCATCAGCGGCGCGCGCAGGACGATGGCAGTCGCCAGGGCTCTGCGGAGGGCGCCCTGATTCTACGGACTGAGTGCCTTGGAATCAAACGCCGCGGGGCGTACAATGAAGTCAGGCCCACCGAGCCTGCCCCACCCTACCCGGCCAGCGGCGGGGGAGCAGGCCGACAGGGTGGCCCGGGGAACCGGACCGCCTCCCGTGCTTGGAAAGGCGGGCCGCGAAGGACAGTGCCCTGCCCTTCGCCGTGTTCTTTTCGGTGTGGCTCGAGCGTCCCAGGGGATGCCAGAGATCATGAGCCACCCGAGCCACCAGGACATTGCCGCCGCACGACCCACCTCGCGAGGCCTGCGTATCCTCGACGAGCCCCATCGGCAGGCAACGCCCGAGCGTCTGGGGGGCGCGATCCGACCGACCCGATCGATCCGGCCATCTTCTTCGATCTCTTCGGGACCGGAGCTCCCGCCTCACCCGCTGACCGACGCCTTCGGCAGGCGGCTCACCTACCTGCGGGTGTCGGTCACCGATCGTTGCAACCTGCGCTGCACCTACTGCCTGCCCGAGGACGCCGACTTCCCCTTCGGGGACCGTGATTTCCTGCGCCCGGAAGAGATCGAGGCGATGGTCGGCGCCCTGGTGCGGCTGGGCATCCGCCGCGTGCGGCTGACCGGCGGCGAGCCGCTGGTGCGCAAGGACATCGTGGAGATCGCCCGCCGCGTCAAGGCGCTGCCGGGCGTCGAGAACTTGGCGCTGTCCACTAACGGCACCGAGCTGGCGCGCCTCGCCGAGCCGTTGCGCGCCGCGGGCGTCGACCGCGTCAACATCAGCCTCGACAGCCTGGACGCCGAGCGCTTCCGCGCCATCACCAGGCGGGGCAGCCTCGAAGCCGTGTGGAGCGGCGTCGAAGCCGCGCTGGCGGCGGGCTTCTCGCCGGTCAAGCTGAACGCCGTGCTGCTGTCGCGCCAGAACCTCGAGGACGTCGACCGCCTGGTCGAGCTCACCCTAGACCGGCCGCTCTCCGTGCGCTTCATCGAGATGATGCCGACCGCCAGCAACCGTCACCTGCAGCCCGACGAGTACGTCTCGAGCGACGTCGTGAAGGAGCGGATCGAAGCCCGCTTCGGCAAGCTCCTACCGCTTGATCCAGAGCACACCGGTCCACGCACCGGACCCGCCGCCGCCTACCAGCTCGCCGGCGCCCGGGGAGCCGTGGGCTTCATCACGCCGCTCTCGCACACCTTCTGCGCCGACTGCAACCGCCTCCGCCTCACCTCGCGAGGCGAGCTCCGCCTCTGCCTCTTCGCCGACCGCGTCTACCCCCTCCGCCACCTCCTGGCTCTGGGCGTGGACTCCGCCGAGGCCCTGGAGACCGAGATCCTCCGCGTCCTCCAAGAGAAGCCCGCCGAGCACATGCTGGCCAGGGGTGACTACGGCAACCTCGTCAGCTTCATGGAGATCGGAGGCTGAGGGACCGGGACAACCAAGCGCCTGGGGGGGTGGGTAGCAGCAACACCAGACGACCGGAGGGTGGGTAGCCGAGCGATCAGGCCCGGTTCCGGCTCGGGAGGCGGCGCCGGCAGCGTCGCCGAAGAGGCAGACATCCCCGGGCCGGGGCGCTCGCGGGAGGGGGAGGGAAGGCCCCCCCTCTGAGCCCGTATGGGCGAGGGGTCGCACTTCTCCGGCGGCCTCCCCACTGACTTGGACCCCTCGCCCATAC
>DATNKH010000802.1:0-4297 GCA_035603475.1 Thermoanaerobaculia bacterium | reverse complement strand
TATCTCGCCTGGAGCCTGGGCCTGCTCGAGGCGCCGCGCGCCTGCTCGCCGGCCGACCTGGCCGCGGACTTCGACTGGCGGCGCGTCGGCCGCGGCGACTTCGTGCTCCCTGCCGACGTCACGGCACGGGTGCTGGCCGTGCGCTGACCGCGGGACCGTCGGCCCTGCCCCACCTGCCGCGGTCATGCTTGACAGCGCCTTTATGATGTAGCAGCATAGGGTCAATGCGCTTTGGCACTTCTGCGGGCGAGCGTGGTTGGCGCCTGCGCCGTCCTTGGCGGGCCTGGCGCCTGCGCCGTCCCTGGCGCAGGGCCTGGCGGCAGCGGCGCCCGTGGCGGCAACGCAAGCCGTGAGCCGCCGCGCCGGCCCGCGACTCTCGCGGGACCCTGGTGGCCTGTCCTCGAGCAGTTACTCGTCGTCCTCGGAGCCATCGCGGGAGCTGGCGGTGATCGCGTCGGCTTCGATCTCCACGCGCATGTCAGGAGAGACCAGGCGCCGCACCTCGACCATGGTGCTGGCCGGCCGGATGTCGCGAAAGACCTCGCCGTGGGCGCGGCCGATGGCTTCAAAATCGTGCTCGATGTCGGTGACGAAGAGGCGCGTGCGCACGACGTCCGAGAGGTGGGCGCCCGCCCGTTCCAGCGCCGCGGCCACGATGCCCAGGATCGCCACCGTCTGGGCGTAGGCGTTGCCGGGGGCGACGACGGCGCCGCTGGCGTCGACGGCGGTGGTGCCGGCGACGTGGATGTAGGGCCCGACCCGCACCGCCCGCGAGTAACCGACGATCGGCTCCCAGGGCGCTCCGCTCGAGATGTTGCGACGCTTCATGGGCTGCTCCTCCTCTCCGTGCCGTGGGTGCCCTGGCGATGGGGTTGCGGACGAACCAACGACGGAACCGACGACGACACTAGCACGCACGCGTGGCAGGCTCCGGGGACCTGGATCACTGCGCGGTGCGTGCCCCCATGGTAAGATCCAGCGCCAATCCGAGACGATCGGCAGGTCCAATCAGGCAGGCCAAATCAGAGAGAAGGAACGAAGCGGATGAAGCGGCGAGCAGGCTATCCGCCGGATGCGGAAGCGCCCGGGCCGGGCCAGGAATCGGTCTGGGACTATCCGCGGCCGCCGCGGGTCGAGGCGAGCTCGCGCCTGGTCGAGGTCCGCTTCGGCGGCATCCAGCTGGCCGCCAGCCGGCGCGCCATGCGGGTGCTCGAGACCAGCCACCCGCCCGTCTACTACGTGCCTCCCGAGGACGTTCGCATGGAGTGCCTGCTGCCTTCCGATCGGCAGAGCTGGTGCGAGTGGAAGGGACTGGCGAGCTATTACCACCTCGTCGCACCGGCTGCGGTGGAGGAGGCGGCGGCAGGTGAGGCAGGATCGAGCGCCCGCCGCCGCGCCGAGAACGGCGCCTGGTACTACCCCGATCCCACCGTCCCCTACAAAGAGATCCGCAACTACATCGCTTTCTATCCGCATGCGGTGGATGCCTGCTACGTCGACGGCGAGCAGGTCCAGGCCCAGCCCGGCGACTTCTACGGCGGCTGGATCACCCGCGACGTGGTGGGACCGTTCAAGGGCGGTCCGGGCACCTCCCACTGGTAGGCGGAGTCGAGGCCCCCCCGACGATAGGCTGCCGCAGCGGCCAAGCTCAGCGCTCGGTGCGGGCGAGACGGATGCCGGTGAACTGGAAGCGGGTGTCGGGGGGCCAGAAGTTGCGATAGCTGGGGCGGATGTGATCGGCGGGGGTGGCGCAGGAGCCGCCGCGCAGCACGCGCTGGTTGTCCATGAACTTGCCGTTGTACTCCATCAAGGCGCCGTCGAAGGGCTGGTAGCCGGGGTAGGGCTCGTAGTGGTTCGTGGTCCACTCCCAGAGATCGCCGCCCATCTGGGCCAGCGGTCCGCCGGCGCCCTCCCCGCTCTGCCGGTGGCCGTTGGCGGCGCGCGGGTGAAGGACCCGGGGATCGAGGAAGTTGGCGGCTTGCCCCGGGAATCCGGACACCCGCGCGGCGTGCTCCCATTCACGCTCCGTGGGCAGGCGGGTGCCGGCCCGCTCGCCGCCGCGGGCGGCCTGCCAGCGGGCGAAGGCGTCGGCTTCGTAGAAGCTGACGTGGGCGACCGGCTCATCGAGGTCCAGCTCGCGCAGGCCGGCGAGGGTCCAATGGCGCCAGCGACCGCCCGCCGCGTCGCGCTCCCAGTAGAGCGGGGCCGACCAGCCGGCATCCCTGGCCCGCGCCCAGCCGTTGGAGAGCCAGAGGAGCGGATCGGAGTAGCCGCCGGCGTCGACGAACTCGAGATACTCGCCGTTGGTCACCAGGCGGTCGGCGAGGGTGTAGGCGTCGAGCCAGGCCCTGTGCACCGGCATCTCGTTGTCCCAGCACCAGCCCCCCTCGAGATTGCCGAACTCGTGCAGGCCGGAGGCGAAGGGGACGAAGCGCAGCGAGGCGGGGGCGGACGGCGGCGCGCCCGGAGACGCCGCGCCGGCGAGGTAGGGCTCGCGCAGCTCCGGGACGTTGGAGCCGAAGATGTGCTTGATCTCGGTCACCAGCAGCTCCTGGTGCTGCTGCTCGTGCTGGATGCCGGTGAAGACGAGGAAGCGCAGGCGCGGCAGGTCGTCCTCGGGGGCCTCGCGCAGTAGCGATTCGAGGCGCTCGTCGACGGTGGAGCGGAAGTGGAAGATCTCGTCGGTGGTGGGCCGTGTGACCAGGCCGCGGTGATCGCGGGCCAGGCGCGGGCCGAGCGACTCGTAGTAGGAATTGAGCGCGTACTCGAGGCGGGCGTCGTCGGCGCGGTAGCGCCCGAACGGCTCGAGGACGTTCTTGGCGAAGAACCAGGAGGTGTGGCCCAGGTTCCACCAGGGCGGGCTGACGTCCGGCATCGACTGGATGCGGAAGTCCTCCGCCTTCAGCGGCCGGCAGAGCTCGAGGCTGAGCGCGCGGGTGGCGCGGTACCTGGCCAGCAGGGTCTGGCGGTCCATCGGATCCTCTTCCACGGCGCCTATTCTACCCCCTCCGCCTCGAACCTCTTCGCCGGTTAGCCCCGGCGCGGGTGCGGCGGTGGGTACCGGCGGTGCCGTCTTGAAGCAGCTGCCGGTCGCAGGGCATAGAATGGGACCGGGCGCTCGGGGAAGAGGAGAGCGATGGCGCGCGCGATCTGGAACGGCAGCGTGATTGCCGAGGGCGACACCTACGAGGTCGTCGAGGGCAACGTCTACTTTCCTCCCGGCGCGGTGCGGCGCGAGTTCCTGCGGCCGAGCGCGACCACCACTGTCTGCGGCTGGAAGGGCACGGCCGGCTACTACGACCTGGTGGTCGACGGCCAGGAGAACCGGGACGGCGCCTGGTTCTATGCCGCGCCCCGGGCGGCGGCCGCCCGGATCAAGGACCACGTGGCGTTCTGGCATGGCGTCACGGTGGAGCGGTAGCTGCCGCGGGGGCCAGCGCCTGGTCTGCGCCGCACCCGTGGGATAGCCTGCGCGGCAGCGGGTCCTCCGGTATCCCGACGCCCGATCGCCCGGGGACGCCTGCCCTCCGGGCCAGGAGATGCTCGATGACCGCGATGACCGCGATTAAGCCATTGTGGAACCAGCTCCGGGCCGATGGCATCCGCCTGATCTCGATCCTGACGGTCGGCGCCGGCATGGCGGCGCCGGCAACGGGTGCGTCGGCGGTCCAGGGTGGCTCCCCCGGCGCTCCGGCCGCTCGGGCTGCGACGGGCGTCGCCGGCGCCGATGCCTCGGCGGCGGCTTCGCCGGGCGATCGCAAGGCCGCCGGCGGCGGTCTCGTCGACCTCGTCGATCTCAATCGGGCGAGCGAGAAGCAGCTCACCTCGCTGCCGGGCATCGGACCGGCCGCGGCCCGGAAGATCATCGCCGCGCGGCCTTACGCCCTGGTCGAAGACCTGGTGCGCACGGGCCTGGCGGCCGAGGTGATCGCCAAGCTGGCGCCCTTCGCCACCGCCGGGCCGGCCCCGGTGCCGCCGACGCCGCCGAAGTAGGACGCCCGCCGAGGAGGAGCGATGGGATTCTGGGACGAGGTGGTGAGAGTGACGGGCGCCGCCGCGGGTGAGACGGGGAGCGTGCCGGCGCCGGTCGCGCCCGCGATGAGCGCCTCGTTGGTCCGGGAGGCCGTCGCGATGCTGGCGGACGGCGGCGCCGACGGTCTCGCGGCACTGGTGCAGCGGTTCGAGCGCCAGGGCCTGGGCCAGGTGATCGCCTCGTGGCTGGGGCCGGGCGAGAACCTGCCGATCTCCGGCCCGCAGCTGCGGGCGGTGCTGGGCGAGCCGCGGCTCGCCCAGGCGG
>DATNKH010000801.1:0-7043 GCA_035603475.1 Thermoanaerobaculia bacterium | reverse complement strand
GGCCGTCACGCTCTCGCTGGAAGCCACTTCCCAGGCGGCCGGCCCGGCTGGCGCCGCGGCCGCAGGCGCCGTCGCCGCAGGCGCAGCCGGGGCCGCGCCCTGCGCCGCCGCTTGCGCCGCCGCCCCCTGCGCTGCCGCTTGCGCGACCGCCTCCTGCGGCGCCCCCTGCGCCGCCTCGCACGCGGCCTTCCCCATCTCGGCCGCCTCCAGCTCTGCCGCCCTCCGCACCGCCCCTTGCTCCGCCGCCCTCCGCGCCGCCTCGTGTGCCGCCGCGGCCTGCACGGCGGCCGCGATGACTCTCGGCGGCGCGACCATCGTCCCTGCCCGCGGCGCTACGTTGGCGCCCGCCCTCACCGACAGGAACAGCGGGTCCTCGGGATCGGTGATCTGGACCCGGATCTGGTAGCCACCGATACTGATCAGATCGTTGCCCGACAGCAGCGCTTCCTTGACCGTCTTGCCGTTGAGATAGCTGCCGGTGGCGCTGCCGCGGTCGAGCAGCCGGTAGCCGCGCTCCACCGGTTCGATCACCGCGTGCTCGAGCGCCACCGCGACGTCGTCGAGTCGCAGCTCGGCATTCGTGCCGCGGCCGATGCGCAGCACGGCGCTCGGCACGTAGGCGATCATCGACTGCTGGCCGGCGATCTTCTGGACGATGAAGGGCACGCGTGCTCCTCAAGGCCGGGCGTAGTAGAAGACCGCGGCCAGGTGGGCCGCGACCAGCGCCAGCAAAGCGATCGACAGCGGCACGTGGAGGTAGAGCCAGGCGCCCAGGAGGTTGCGGTAGCGCTGCTGGGCGATCAGGCGCTCGAGCAGCTCGCTGCGCTGGCGCGACAGCACCAGCAGCTGGCGGAGGTCCTCCTGCTCGGCGGGCGGCACCCGCGTCAGGTGCACCGCCCAGGGCGCCGGTCCGCCGCCGCGGGCGCCACCGGAGGTCGCCCGCTTCGGGCTGGCGCCGCGCGAGGTCAACATCAGCCTCCAGCCGGCCAGGCGGCCGGGGAGCGACTCCGCCAGCAGCCCCCGGCAGACCTCCTGGAATGGCTGCGAGCGGCTGCCGGCGATCCGCGCCATGCCGTCGGCGAGCTGCTGGATCTGCGCCGACAGCTCGGCCGGCGTGAGATCGCTCTCGACCTCGCTCAGCCGCCGTGGCACCGAGGTGTAGAGCGACGCCCCGACGAAGCCGCTCGCCACCACCACTCCGAGCGTGACGAAAGCCGCCACCGCGACGCGGTCTTGGAAGCGGAAGCCGCTGTGGAAGAAGATCACCAGGGCCGACAGCAGCC
Source organism: Thermoanaerobaculia bacterium (assembly GCA_035603475.1). Lineage (GTDB taxonomy): Bacteria > Acidobacteriota > Thermoanaerobaculia > Multivoradales > UBA5704 > JASLEW01. The sequence continues at coordinate 5,760 of DATNKH010000801.1, read as the reverse complement.
CGAGGTAGATGTGCGACTGCAGCCAACCGTCCAGGGTGCCCCAGGTGCTGCGGTACCAGCGCTTGCGCACACCGAAGGCGAGCAGGACCAGGATCGCCACCGTCCCGAAGATGCCGTAGGCGATCCCGGCGGGCGAGCCGCCGTGCTGAAAGCCGCCGCGCAGCGCCGACGCGACATAGACGGCGGTGAGCACCGCGCCGACGCCCACCCAGAAGCGGCGCCAGCGCGCCGTCGTGTCGGTCCGCGGCAGCATCACAGGTCTCCGCTGCGCACCACCAGCTCGGCCAGCCGCTGCTGGTACTCCCCGGGCTCGAGCCGGATGGCGGCGCCGGTCGGACAGCTGCGGACGCACGCCGGGCCGCCGTCGATCTCGCGGCAGAGATCGCACTTGACCGCCACCGTGCGGCCGGCATCCTCCGGCGCCGCCGGGTGCGCGGCCGACTCGGCGGCGGCGGCGCCGAACATCGACCGCAGCGACAGCAGCCAGCCGAAGAGCGAGAGCGGGGCCTTGGGATGAACCATGAAGATGTTGCCGTACGGACAGTTCCGCTCGCAGTTGCCGCAGCCGATGCAGTTGCTGCGGATGAACACCTCGCCACGGGGATCGCGGGCGATGGCGTCCGGCGGGCAGTCGGTCATGCACAGCGGGTTCTCGCACTGCCAGCACGAGTTCGGGGCGAGCAGGTTGTAGAACTTGATGCCGGTGAGCGACAGGCGTGCCTGGCCGTCGGCGTGCACCCCCTCGCAGGCGCTGATGCAGTTGCCGCAGCGCACGCACTTGTGCTCGTCGATGAACAGCGCCTGCGTGCCCATCACGACTTCCTGGCGGATGAGATCGGAGAGCACGCTGCCGGAGCTCGGCATCGCCTCGGCGACCAGCGAGGCGATCCGGCGCTCCTCGAGCTTGCCGGCAAATCCCGCGGCGAGCTCGCGATGCGCGGCGAGGAAGGTGTCGAAGTCCGTGCGGTCGAGACGGATCAGGTCGGTCGGAAAGATCGCGGTGACGGTGGCGGTGCGCGGCGCGTCGGGCAGCAGCGCGGTCTCGCCGAAGAAGTTGCCGGCCACCAGGTACGAGAGCACCAGCTCCTTGCCCGCCGAGAGCTTGGAGATCTTCACCTGGCCGTTGCGGATCAGGTACAAGGCGTCGCCGGGGTCGCCCTCGCTGAACAGCGTCTTGCCGCGCTCCAGCCGCTCGATGCGGGCCTTCCCCACCAGGCTCCACAGCACCGCCTCGGGCAGCTCGGGAAAGAGGTAGCCCTGGAAGGCGCGGATGAGGAAGGCCTTGTCCACCATGTTCTTGACCGCCGCGTCGGTCGCCATCAGCTTGAGCATGGCCTTGCGCGGGATCTCGATCAGGCGCACGCGGCCGCGGGCGATGGCGGTGGCGTTGCGGCGGCGGCCCGAGATCAGGCTCATCTCGCCGAAGAAGTTGCCGGCCCGTAGAGTCGCCACCCGGCGCCCGACCATCGCACCGGGTGGGGCGCCGGCCGGGGCGTCCGGCGGCGCGACCAGGATGTCGATCTCGCCGGCGGTCAGCACCAGGAAGGAGTCGCTGTAATCGTTCTGGCGCAGGATCACCTCGCCGTCGGGGTACTCGCGGACCTCGGCGGCGAGCAGCACCTCGCGCAGCAGCTCCTCGTCGGCGACCGCGAACAGCGGGATCTCGTCGCGGAGATCGGCGATGCGCTCGCGCACCGTGCCGGCCCAGAACGGCAGCCGCCGCCGGAGGACCTCCTCGTCGGCAGGCTCCACCGCACGGCCGAGGATGTGCTCGACGACCTCGTGTCCCTGGTTGACGCCGAGCTTGATCAGGTCGCGCCCGGTGACCGCGCCGACCAGGAACAGGCCGGGCACGCTGGACTCGTAGCGCTGCGACAGGACCGGGCGGGCATCGCGGCCGGTGCCGGCGAAGGCAATGCCGAAGCTCTCGAGCGCCGTCCGCGGCGGGGTGGCGCCGAGCTTCAGGATCACCTGGTCGCAGGGCACCCGCACGCGGCCTTCCGGCTTGTTGAGCTCGACCGCGCCGGTTTCGACGTGATGGATCGTGGTGCTGAAATGAACCACCAGCTGGCCGGTGGCCTGGCGCCCGAGGATGTCGCGCTCCAGGCTTTCCTTGGCGCGCAGGATCTCCGGCGTCCGCACCACCAGCCCGACGCGGTTGCGCTCGCACAGCGCCAGCGCCACCTCGAGAGCCGAGTCGCCGGCTCCGACCACCAGGACGTCGCGATCGACGAAATCGTCAGGATCGACCAGCCGTGTGCTGACGTGAGGCAGGTCCTCGCCCGGCACCCCCAGCAGCCGCGGATTGCCCTGGGTGCCGACCGCGATCACCACCCGCGCTGCCTGGTACTGCTCGCCCGCGGTGCGCACGACGAAGCCGTCGTCGACGCGCTCGAGGGCGGTCATCTCCTGCCGGAAGCGGATGTGGAGGCCCGCCGCGAACTTCGACCAGGCGGCCAGGATCGACTCGCGCGAGCCGGCGGCGAAGGGGAGGGCGCCGCGCTGCGGCACCTGCATCGGCTCCTCCATCACGTGCTTGCGCTTCTGGTAGCAGAAGACGGTGTCCGCCAGGTGGTCCGCGCGCTCGAGCACGACGTAGTCGAGGCCGTTCGCCTGCGCGTTGGCCGCCGCCGCGAGGCCAGCGGGGCCGGAGCCGACGATCACCAATTCGAAGCTTGAGCCCGGCATCGCACACGCCTCCACGTTGCTGCCCAGCCTGGACGGGAAGACCCGGTGATCTTATACCGGCGGCCTACCGGCAGCGCGCGCGGAGGCAGCCGGCATCGCCGCCGGCGGAGCCGCCCGGCCGGCCGGCGTGTGGCTTGCATAAGTGTTGGAGCGAAGGAGGATAGAGCCATGCCGGAGAAGAGCTCCAGCGGCAAGAGACAGTACGGCAAGAAGAGCGCCGAGAAGGTCGAGCGCGCGATGCACGAGAGGAAGCAGGGCACGCTCCGCTCCGGGAGATCCGGCAAGAAGGTCACCAGCCGCAAGCAGGCCATCGCCATCGGGCTCTCCGAGGCCAGGAGAGAGGGAGCCAAGGTCCCGCCGCCGAAGAAGGCCTCGAAGAGCTAGCCGGCTTCGCCTGAGCCACTACCCGACTTCCGGCGCGCGACCGAGGTCCGCCGTTACCGCGGTTACCGCCAGGGGGCGCTATCCCGAGTTGCCTGCCGGCGCCGCCACCGAGAAAAGTGTCGTACCCGTCTGCGTACCGCGATTGCCGTTGACCGTGACGATCAGCCGGTACTGGCCGGGAGCCAGGCCCTGCGGGGCACGGAACACCGCTTTCCAGACCTCGGGGCCGCCGTCGCCGCCGGGCTCGCGTGCACCCAGCCTGAGGTCGCCGCCGCCCACATCACGCCCGTCGGCGCTCTGCACCCTGGCCTGCGCCTCGAGCGGCTCCCCGGCCGGCGAGCAGGGAGCCTCGCGACAGGCGACAGCCGAAGGGCCGGCCGGAGCGTCGACCAGGTTGTAGCCGACCAACGCCACCGCCGCCGCCTCGCCGGGATGCAGGGTGGGGAGTGCGGCCGGCATGTAGGCGCGCTGGCCGACGGTGAACGGATAGGTGGCATCCCTCTGCTGGCCCCGCGGCGCCTCGCGCACCACCGTCCAGCGGCCCGACGCCTCGGGGAACAGGGGCGGCAGCAGCACCGGCTCCGCGACGCCGAAGGCGGGCACCGTCACCATCGTCGAGCGCCTGCCGTAGGCCCCGGTCGCGCCGTTGCGCAGCATCACCCGCACCGCGTACTCTCCCGGCGGCAGCTCGAGATGACCGAAGTACTTGAGGCCGCCCTGGCGCAGCTGCTTGCCGGCCTTGTCGACGTCGACCCGCAGGGTCTGGTCGAAGTAGTCGCGGATCGAGCCCTGGGCGTCCAACGCGTAGACGTAGATCTCCGCCGGCACGATCTTGGGACTGTTGCCGGCGAGCAGGGTGGCGCCGTCGGCCTCGATCACCACCGGCACGTAGGCCTTGGCGGTGGCGGCGCGGAACGGTGCGACCAGTATGGCGGTGGCGATCGAGCCGCCGGCGGCGCCGCTCATCAACTGGTCGGAGGAGGCGAGGATCCTCTCGACCGGCCGCTGCTGGGCGTAGGGCCGCGGGGCGTAGTAGCCGGTCTTGTAGCTCACCCGCGTGCCGCGCGGCGCATGCTTCAACTTCACCTCGATCTTGTGGAAGGAGCCGGCGGCAAGCGGCCCTTGCGGCTGGAAGGTGAGCAGGTAGGTGAGGCTGGTGCCCTGGGCGAGGCGCTTCATCGCCGCCCCGAGGTCGTTGAAGTTGTGGAACAGCTCGCCGCCGGTATCGTGCGCCATCTGGAAGAGCGCCGCCTCCCCCATCGGCCGCGTGGCCGCCAGGTCCAGGTCCTGGTCGACCGTCAGGCCGCCGATGTCCACCGATTCGATCACGCAGCCGGAGCGCCGGAAGACTTCCAGCATCCGCTCGACGCGGTTGTTCTCGCTGCTCCTGCCGTAGCGCTCGTCGGAATCGGTGAACGCGCCGAGGCCGTGCATCGTGGCGTCGGAGATCGACTGCTGGGCGCCGATGTCCTCGACGCCCTGCAGGATCGTGTCGTCGAAGCCCTGCGAGAAGTAGACGACCAGCTTGCGGCCGGCCACCGCGTCCATCATGAGGGCGAGCTCCGAGAAGGACTTGGTCAGCGCCATGAGCGAGTTGCGAGCGGCGTCGAGGCTGGTGCGCTGCCGCATCAGCGACTCCGAGGCGAAGGACGCCGCCATCTCGACCTCCCAGACTTGCGGCGAGCTCTGGATCGTTTGCATGGCACTGTTATAGGTTGGATCCTTGGCCTCCCGGACTTGCTGAGCACGCCATGCGAGCATCTGGCGGGGCGTCAGACCTTCCGGCGGCGAGGATCCTGGCGGGTCGAAGTTGCTTTGTCCCGCGGCGTGGTCGATCGTCGCGTCGATCGCCGCGTAAGCCATCAGGTAGGGATTCTGCTGCATGCGGTCGGTGAGATCGGCGAGGCCGAGCCTGTCGATCGCCGCGAGGAGCTGGCGCCGATCGGAGGTGAACCCGAGCGCCAGCTTCAGCCCGGAGTTGGCCCCGTAGGTGGCTACCGCCACCAGGTCCGACGGGACGAGGGTCGTGAGCAGCGATCCCTTCACCGCCTCGCGGGCCTTCAGCATCCGCTTCGGATCGGAGTTCGAGAGATCGAAGACCAGCAGGAAGTGCCGCCGGCCGGCGGCGGGGATCGAGGCCGAGAGCCGCTGGTTCTCGGGCAAGGAGAGGTCGACCACGTCGAAGCCGGTCAAGGCCTGCTGCTTGCGGCCTTCGTAGACCTCGAAGTCGGCCGCCGTGAGCCCGCGCACCGGTTCGCCGTCGCGTATCACCTGCACCGGGATCTCGACCGCCGTGACCTCGGTCGTCTCGCTGAAGCCCTGGCGGTCGGCGCCGGCCGGCGGCCCGCCCGCGGCAGGCGCTCCCGTCGCCGCTGCGCCGCCGGCCGCTGCGCCCGCGGCAGCGTTGTCCGCGACCAGGATCGCAACCAGTGCCAGCGCCAACACCAACCCAAGCACGATGGGGAAACGATGGCTTCGCTGCATGGCTTTCCCTCCTTGGTGGGCTACGCCCGACAGAAGAGCGGCCTTGCCCGGCCATCGCCCACTCCCACAGCGTTTGCAGTAATCTAGCGATAGCCAGCAGGATCTGCTCTCGCTTTGCATCTTACTCACCTGTTCTTCAAGACGCAAGCGGCGCCCGTGGCGGGTAGTGGGTCAATTTCCCTCGGCGTCCCTTTGGGCGAGGGG
>DATNKH010000800.1:0-2263 GCA_035603475.1 Thermoanaerobaculia bacterium | reverse complement strand
CGCCCTCGCCGGCGTGGTCGCGGCAGGAGCGCAGGGTCGTCAACAAGGACTGGCCCCCGGACGCCGCGAGGCCGCCGGTGGCCGTCGGGCCGGTCGCGCCGACCGTGCTCATCGCGTCCATCGCGCCCAGCGCGCGCATTGTGCCCATCTCGCCCGCCTCGCCCATCGCGCTCATCGTACCCATCGCAGCGAGGCTGGCCGCTGCGCAGCGGAATTCGTCGGCGGTCTCGCCGCCCGCAGGGCCGCGATGACCCCAGAGGGCCAGGAGTGGCACGCTCGGAACCTCGCCGCCGCCGGCGCCAGTGGCTTCCGTGCCGGCCGCCGCGGGCGTCCCCAGCACCTGCAGCTCCTCGTCCGCCCAGTCCAGCCACTGCCCGGCGCCGCGCAAGTCGCCTGCCGCCACCCGCCGCAGCGCTTCGAGGCCGAGGGTGGCGGGCGCGTCGCCCAGCCCGGCGATGCGGTACTCGCCGTCCTCCCGCACCACGAAGAAGGCGGAGCGCCCGGGTCTCTCGCCCACGGCCGACGAGACCTCGACACGGAAGCCGGCCTGGTCGCCGCCCTGCACCGTCGTGCGCCATGCCGCCTGCACCAGGTCCTGGCGCACGTCGGCGGAGAGTCCCTCGTGCTGCGCCGCGGCGCGCGAGCTGCGCAGCCCGCGCCCCGGAGCCTCGACCAGCTCGCGCCGTCCGGCCGGGGTCAGGCTCTCCGCCAGCCCGCGGCTGAGCAGCCGCAGCATGTGGTCGGTCGCCGGCGGCTCGGCCAGCGCGGCGAGCAGGAAGCGCTTGGCCGCGCTCGCCGGATCGCCGTCCGGAAGCTGCACCTCTTCGTGCCGGCGCGCCCGCCGCAGCGCGTCGGCGCGGGCGAGGAAGGCGGCGGCGTTCGGCGACAGCTGCCCGGCGCGGGCGAGCAGCGCCGCGGCCTCGCCGTAGCGGCGCATCGCCACCAGCTCCTGCGCCGCGGCGTCCAGCGCCGACACCTCGGCCGCGGGATCCCAGAGCCGGCGCTCCGCGTCGCGCACCGCCGGCTCGGGCCCGGAGGTGGCCGCCGCGGCGGCCAGGCGCAGGGCATCACGCTGCGGCGTGTCCTCGATCTCGGCAGCCAGCTCGGCCACCTCCGCGAAGCGCCCGGCGCGCAGCAGGGCGACCAGCAGGTTGTCGTCCATCGCCTTGCTCTTCTGGTCCTTGCGCAGCGCCTGGTACTCGGTGATCGCCGCCGCGAGGTCGGCGCCCGCCGCGTAGCGCCGCCCCTGGGCGTCGTGCTCGAGCAGGATCGCGAGGTCGGCGCGGGTCGCTTCGTCGTCGGGGTCGAGGCTCCTGGCCTTGCGATAGGCGGCGATGGCGCCGGCGCGGTCGAAACCGGCGCCGAAGCGCCGCCCCAGGCCGTCGTGCTGCAGCACCCAGCCGAGCGTCCGCTGGGCGACGGCCGCGCGCGGCTCGAGGCGGGCGGCGCGTTCCGCTTCCTGGCGCGCCGCCTCGCCCATGCCGCCGGCGAGCAGGGCGCGCGCCAGCCGGCAGTGCGGCAGCGCCTGCTTCGGCGCCGCCGCCGCCTCGCGCTGGAACTCCTCGATCGCCTCCCGGACCCGCCCCGCCGCCAGGTCCGCCTCGCCCACCTGCGCGAACTGCACCACGATCGGCTTGGCGGCAACCAGCTCCCGCACGCCGGCGCGAAGCTGGTCGAGCTCGCCGGGGCTGATGCGCCGCTTGCCGCTCGCCAGCTGCAGGCTGGCGGTCACCGTGCCGCCGTCGCCGGCGGCGAACTCCTCCGACAGCGTGGCGGGGCCGAGGCGGCGCACCCGGTTCGGGGGCAGCGGTTGCGGCGCGAATCCGGGCGGCGGCACGATGCGGTAGATCGCCTCGGCGGTGAAGGGCCGGCTGAAGTAGTAGTCGGCCAGGCGCGGCTGGCCCTGCCGGTCGCGGTCCTCGGCGGTGATCTCGTCCGGCAGCTGGTCGAACAGCGCCGTGGGCAGGATGGCGACCGCCGCCGACTTCTCGTCGGTGACCGCGCGCTTGGTGTCCCGCGTCTCGAAACGCAATCGGAAGGGCCGGGACAGGTCGAGCGGGTTGGCGTGATCGTAGGCGGCGAGGTCCTTGGCGAGGTAGGTCTTGCGCAGGTAATCGGAGACCGCGTCGCGCAGCGTCTCGGGGTCCTCGCTGACGTAGAAGGCGCGCAGGTCACGCTCGGTGGCCCCCGAGTACACGTCGGTCTCGACCGCGCGGGCAGTGCCCAGGTCGGCGAGGAAGAATTCGCGGGTCTTGACCGACCG
>DATNKH010000799.1:0-3013 GCA_035603475.1 Thermoanaerobaculia bacterium | reverse complement strand
GACCGAGGCCTACAACAGCATCAGCATCACCGATCCCGGCAACGCCGATCTCGTCATCACCGTGGGCGCCACCCATCGCTTCCGGCCGCACACCTACGGCGTCAGCTACTTCTCGAGCCGCGGGCCCACGGGTGACGGCCGCCGCAAGCCTGACCTGGTCGCGCCCGGCGAAAAGATCACGGCGCCTCTGCCCGACGGTCTCTTCGGCCTCAAGGATGGGACCAGCATGGCTGCTCCCCACGTGAGCGGCGCCGCGGCGCTGCTGATGGCGCGGTACAACGAGCTGGTCGGCCAGCCGCTACGCATCAAGCAGATCCTCTGCGAGACGGCGACGGACCTGGGGCGAGAACGGTATTTCCAGGGCGCCGGCATGCTCGACGTGCTGCGCGCCCTGCAGGCGGTTTGAAGGGAACATCGCGATGCTGGCTCTCGAAGCGCTGCGCGCCAAGCACGGAGACGCCTTCATCCTCCACTTCGGCTCGGCCGAGGAGCCGCGCCTCGCGGTGATCGACGGCGGCCCGCCCGGCGTCTACGTCGACGCGCTGCAACCACGCCTGCAGCAGATCCGCGAGGAGCGCCGGCTCGCCGCGACGGCGCCCCTGGAGATCGAGTGGATGATGGTGAGCCACATCGACGCGGACCACATCGCTGGTCTCCTGCAGATGGTGCGGGCGATCAGAGACATGCAAGAGGCCAAGAAGGCGGTGCCATGGAAGATCTGCCGCTGCTGGCACAACTCCTTCGACGACCTCCTGGGCAACCAGGATGCATCGCTCGCCTCTGGGGCTTCGGTCATGAGCCCGGCGTCGATCGGCGACCTGCTGCGGCAAGAAGGCTCGCTCGTCCTGGCAAGCGTCGGGCAGGGCCGCGAGCTGCGGCGGCTGCTCGCCGCGCTTGACTTGGCGAACAACCCACCGTTCAAGGGCCTGGTCACCGCAGGGCACTCGCCGATCCGCGTCGGCGATCTCGAGCTCATGGTGGTGGCCCCGAGCAAGGCTCATCTCGCCGCCCTCCAAGAGGACTGGGACGAGAAGATCCAACCGATGCTCAAGAAGGAGAAGGACCAGGCCGGCCGCGCCGCGATCGCGTCCTACGTGGATACGTCAGTCTATAACCTGTCGAGCATGGTCGTGCTCGTCGAGGCTGACGCCAAGCGAATCCTCCTCACCGGCGATGGCCGCGGCGACCACACGTTGGCTGGCCTCGACGCCTCTGGCCTGCTCGACAGGGACGGCAAGATCGAGGTCGACATCCTCAAGGTGCCTCACCACGGCAGCGATCGAGACGTCAAGCTCGACTACTTCCAAAGGATCGTGGCCAAGCACTACGTCATCTCGGCAGATGGCAGGTACGACAACCCGGATGTCGACACGTTGCAGATGATCTCAGCGGCGCGACCCGACGACGCTTTCACCATCCATTTCACCTATCCGTTGGACGAGTTCCACGTTCCCAAGGTCGGCAGCGACATCGCCGCCTTTTTCGCTGGCGAGAAGGCGGCCGGACGCAAGTACGGGATCGAGACGCGGGCCGCCGCCGACCTGTCGCTGACGATCGCGCTTGCCTGACCCGTCGCGGGGCCAGGCCCGCGGCGGCGGCGGGTGCCGGGGGAGGTCCCGCGGCGCGGCGCCGCTCCCAGCCCGTCGCCGGAGCCGGCGCCGAGGGTACAATGGCGGCAGCCGGTCAGACGTCGACGGAGGGTCCGCCCATGCGGAGAGCGAAGCGATCAAGCCGATCAAGCGGGTCGTGGCGATCGTGGGCGGGGAGTGCGGCCCCCTGGGTGGCCGCGGCGATGCTCGTTGCCGCCAGCTTGGTCGCCGCGGCGGCGAGCCCGGCGGCCGGCGCGGACTCCCGCTTCGCTCCCGTGCCCGGACCGTACGCCGTCGAGGCGATGAACCTCGACTGGTTCGACCGGGACCGGAACCGGCAGGTGCCGGTGCGGGTCTATTTCCCCCGCCACGAGCCCGGTCCGTTCCCGGTGGTGGTCTTCTCGTCCGGCCTCGGCGCCGGCCGCAACAACTTCGAGTTCCTCGGCCGTCACCTGGCGAGTCACGGCTACGTCTCGGTGCACGTCCAGCACCTCGGCAGCGACGGCCAGGTCGAGAAGAGCGGCGCCGACGCGCCCGGGGCGCTGCGGCAGGCGGCGCGCGATCCCCGGGCCGGCCTCACCCGGCTGCTCGACCTGGTCTTCGCGCTCGACCAGGTCGGCGCCCTCGCCGCCAGCTCGCCGGTGCTGCGCGGCCGCCTCGACCTCGGCGCGGTGGCGGTCGGCGGCAACAACCTGGGAGCGTGGACGGCGCTCGCCGCCGCCGGCCTGGCGACCGTAGGCAAGGACGGGGAGGAGAGCTCGCTGCCCGATCCGCGAGTCAAGGCGGCGCTGCTGTTTTTTCCGCCGCCGGCAGCGGCCCAGGGCGGCAGGCTGCGCTTCGAGCACGTCAAGGTGCCGTGCCTTCACGTCGTCGGCACTCCGGCCGGCGGCCGCGAGAGCGACGCGCAGGTGGCGGCCCGGCGTATCGCCTTCGACCAGATCGCCGGCGCCGACCAGGTGCTGGTCACGGTGACGGTGGCCGCCGCCGCCGGTGCGCCGGCTGGAGCCGGCGCCGGAGCCGGCGCCGCCCCCGGACCGGACCGCGCCAAGGCCATCCCGGGCTACTTGAAAGCGATCTCCACGGCCTTCCTGGACGCCACCCTGCGCCACGACGCGGCGGCGAAGAGCTGGCTGGCCGGCGGCGGTCTCGCCGCCTGGCTGGGCGGCGGCGCCCGGGTCGAGACGCGCTCGAAGTGAGGTACCCGCAGTGTCCGCAGTGTCCGCCGGCCCCCCGCGGCCGCGAAGCGGGGTAGGATAGACGGGTCCCGAGCGCGCCATGGCCGATCTTGCGAGTCTCACCGCCGACGACTTCGCGGCCCACTCCGGCAGCAGCTACCTGCTGCGCTCCGCCGACGGCGCCGAGCCCATCCCCCTGGAGCTCGTCGAGGTCACCGCCGGCGGCCCCGGCCCGCGGCGCGGCGGGCG
>DATNKH010000798.1:0-3591 GCA_035603475.1 Thermoanaerobaculia bacterium | reverse complement strand
CGCGACAGGCCCTGCCGTTGCCCGAGGTGGCGTTTGCGGCGCATCGCGTCGAGCTGGTGACGGTGAGCCGGAGATCGCTGGTGCGGGCGGGCGGCGCACAGTACTCGGTGCCGTCGTCGTGGGCGGACCTCGAGGCCGCCGCTTACGTGGGCGTCGAGACCATCCGCGTGGTCTGTGGCGGCGAGCAGGTGGAGCTCCCCCGAGAGCGCCGGGGTCGGCGAGTCGTCCGCTATCGGCACTACCTGCCGGAGTTGGCCAAGAAGCCGCAGGCGGTGCGCCAGGTGGCCCCGGAGCTGGTCGCCGAGCTGGGCGAGCCCTACGGCCGGCTGTGGGAGCTGCTGGTGTTGTGTCATGGCGACCGCGAGGCGGCGCGGGTCCTCGCGCGTATCGTCGGTGCCATCGTCGAGCACGGCGAAGCCGAGGTGACCGCGGCGCTGTCGCGGGCGCTGAGCAGGCAGCGCTGCGACTTGCTCGCGCTGCCGGTGGGCTCGGCGCCCGCGGTGTCTTCACCATGCTGCACCGCGGTGCCGCCCTCGCTCGCGGCCTACGCGGTGGAGTCGGCGCGGGCCGCCGACTATGACTGGCTACTCGGGCAAGGAGGTCGGTCATGAGCGCGGCGGCGCGCGCCGCGGTGATCCAGGAGCACCTGCAGACGCTCAAGCTGCCGGCCTTCCGTCGCAGCTACGAAGCGCTGGCGCGCCAGGCTGGCGCCGACGGCTGGGCCTACGAGGACTACCTGCGCGAGCTGCTCGAGGCCGAGGTCCGGTCACGTCAGGAGCGGGCCGCTGCCTGCCGTCTACGCGAGGCACACTTCCCCGACGTCAAGACGCTCGACCAGATCGACTGGCAGGCGCTGTCCGGCATCTCGCGGCCGCAGATCCTCGAGTTGGCGAGCTGCGAGTACATCCAGCGCGCCGAGGCGGTGATCTTCGCCGGCCCGATCGGCACCGGCAAGACCCACCTTGCCATCGCCCTCGGCGTGGAAGCGGCGCGGCGGCGGTTCCGCGTGCTCTTCACGGGCGCGGCCGAACTGGTGCGCACGCTGCGCGAGGCGCGCGACGAGCGGACCTTGGGCCAGATCCATCGCCGCTTGCAGCGCGCAGACGTGATTGTCGTCGACGAGCTAGGGTTTGTTCCATTTGACTGGGCCGGCGGCGAGCTGCTGTTCAATTTGCTCTCCGAGCGCTACGAGACGCGCTCCACGATCGTGACGACGAATCTGGCGTTTGGCGAATGGGTTCAGGTCTTCGGCGACGAGAAGCTGACCACCGCGCTGCTGGACCGGCTGACCCACCACGCGCACATCCTGACGACGCGAGGCCCGTCGCGAAGGCAACCCAAGCATGCGAAGAAGAACTGAGCGAGAGTCTCGAATTGGGGGTTACTCCGGTAAGGGGCAGGGCGAGATCGTGGCTCCAACGGCATCCTGGCGCGTCGGTTTCCACTGCGGCTGGTGCAAACGGCCAGGCGGCACGATTCTGGGGCGCGCCAGCGATCGGTTACTAGCACTTGCGAAGTGGCTGGCCCTGGGGCCTCCCCCCAGCCCCAGGGCCAGCCGCTCCCCGGCGCCTCTTCCCGGCTCACCTGAATCTCGGCACTCTTCCTTGGGGGGCAAGTTGAGCTACACTTCCGCCGTCATCAACTCCGCTGGGGGTCACGTCGTTGCCCTGGGTCAATTTCCGAGCGTTGCCACCAAAGCGCGTGGAGAAGGGCATCCGCCGAGAGCTGACGCCTCCTCCAGACCGCGAGACACAACCGCAGTGAGGACCAGCCCCTTGAAGCATCCAGCGTTAGCTGCCTTCACACCCAACAGCGAGGGGCTGCTGAGGAGAGTCTCTGAGCTGGTTGACGACCGCATGCTTGAGGAAATCGCGCAATGCGACTACGGGATGGAGGCAGCGGAGCACCTGATCGAGCTGCGCAAGATCCGTGACACTGGCGAGGTACCGGTACCGGTCCAGTTCTGCCCCTTGGAAGTCCTCGGACTCACCAGGTGGACCATCGACACCCCGACCAGGACAACGGACCGGCGTGACCACGTCATGAGGGCCTTCGCGTGCTCCGCGCTGCTGCGGATCAAGGGTGAACCAGGCAATGCCCACGCCAACATCGAGGGAGAGAATCAAACCCTCGTGCAACTGCTCGCGAGCCTGGACAAGCTGGGCGGCGGGTATCACGAAGAGGCCCTCCAGTTCTTGGCTTGGCGCCTGGAGACCCTGGCAGACGACGATGAAGAACGCCCCTTCTTCATCTATGCCCTGCTGCTCTTGACGCTGAAGACCCGCGCCCCCGTCAGCGACTCCCTACTGGAGGGAATCGTCGACTGGCTCATCGAGGATGAGGACCGCATGAAGCGGGAACACTGGAAGTGGCGCCCGGCGTACCGAAGCCATTGGCTCCTCGGGCTGACCTCCTCCAATCAGAGACACCTCGTCTGGGCGGCGACCGGACATGCGCTCAGAGCCTTGGCCGCCGAGGCCGCAATCCCTTCTCGGCTTCGCGACCGCATCGTGTATCTTGGGTCGCTGGTAGCACAGAATCCGGCCTACTGGCGCTAACGAGCCGGGAGGCTGTTTGATTGCCCCGGGCTCCCCGGCTTCGCGGCGAGTCGCTGAACCAAACACCCTCGACCAGCCTCGCCCGCGCCCTGGCCCAATCGCATACTGTCGGGCAGGCGACGTGTGGCCGAGCCGCCGCGGCGCCGGCGCGCGCTACGCGCGCCTACGCCCCCGCCCTGCCGCCCCCTCCCACCCAACGCAAGTATGGGGTATGGAAGGTGCCGCGTCTGATGGAAACCGCGGACTAGACAGGGGCCGCCCGCGTCGCTACGCTCCGCTGCCCCCCTCCCACCGCGGCCCCCAGTCCGCCGTTTCCACAGCCGCTTGCAAACCGGCTCCCGGTCCCCCATCACGCCCGCCCTCCACCACCCACCCTCGCCCGTTCGCACACCTCCCACACCCCCGACGGCGACGAGTCATATATACTCTTTGGGACGAAACAGAAACCCGCTGGGGTGGGTCACTTTCCAGCCGTTGCCCTGGGTCAGTTTCCAAGCGTTGACAGCATTCATGCCCGAGGAGCTGAGCCGAGTGCTCGGAAGCGATGCCGACCCTGGGGTGGGTCGTCTTCGCGGTGTGCCGAAGCACCTTGACGGGGAGGGGATCGCCGGTCTCTCCAGGCACCAGTCGAGCCCGGAGCAAGAGCGCGTCGAGGGGGCCGGGCGAGCCTGCCTGCATCTTGCGGAGACTGTTCCTGGCCTGCTTGAGAAGGGCTCTCCAAGTCCCATTCAGGCGATTGAGCGGGTGACCGTCGAGGCGTCCGGGAACGAGCAACGTGGAGCCGGTCGGCCGGGGCGGCCCGCGCTGCCGAGACCCCGGGACAGCGCTTGGGTTTGGCGCGGTCGGCACGTTCCTTTGCACGGCAGGAGAAGCACCGAGCCGGGCAACTCCCCTATGGCTGAGGTGTGAAGACGTAGATGCCACCGTAGCCCAGGGTTGCAGCGATCACATGGGCCGGCCGGAACGGATCAGCTGCAAGGGCCTGCACCGCGAGTCCAGGAAGACCGTCACTCATCTCTGCCCAATGGCCCCC
>DATNKH010000797.1:0-2761 GCA_035603475.1 Thermoanaerobaculia bacterium | reverse complement strand
GGGCGCAGCTTCACCGTGCGCCGCAACGACGTCATCCAGCAGTCCGGCCTCCCCGATCAGACCTGCCGCTTCGACGCCGCCCTGTACTTCAACGCCGGGCCGGGCCGCATCCCCCATCATCACCAGGCGCTGATCGGCTACTGCCGGGACCTCGGGGTCGAGCTCGAGGTCTACGTGATGGAGGACCGCGCGGCGCTCTTCCAGACCGATCAGGCGTTCACCGCCAAGCCGGTCCACGACCGCCAGCTCGCCAACGACACGCGCGGCTATGTCGCCGAGCTGCTGGCCAAGGCCATCGACAAGCGGGCGCTCGACGACGAGCTGAGCGCCGCCGAGCGCCGCGACCTGCTGCAGCTGCTGGCGGTCTTTGGCGACGTCGATCCCGACGAGCACTGGAAGTACGCCGGCTCCTCGCGCTCCGGCTACCGGGTGCCGCCGGCGGTCGTCGAGCCGGGCGAGATCGAGCCGCCGCTCTCGCTGCAGGCGCTGCTCAAGTCGCGTTTCTGGGACCATCGCTTCTACCAGCCCGAGGACTACGAATGGCAGGCGACCATGTTCCAGCCGGTCGGCGGCATGGACCGGGTGGTGCGCGCCTTCGAGCGCCGGATCGGCGCGGAACGCATCACCCGCGGCGTCGAGGTGGTGAGGGTCGACAACTCGGACGGTGGCGTGCAGGTGACGCTCGAGCGCCGCGGCAAGGGGCGGGCGCGGGAGACCAGGAAGGCCGACTACTGCATCAGCACGATCCCGCTGCCGCTGCTCAGGAAGGTGATCGACAACGAGACCTTCGCGCCCGACTTCAAGGGCGCGGTCGCCGCCGTCCGTTTCGAGGCCGCAGCCAAGGTGGGCTGGCAGGCCGAGGAGCGCTTCTGGGAATCGCCGCATCACCAGATCTACGGCGGCATCAGCTGGATCGATCATCCGATCACGCAGCTCTGGTATCCCTCCGCGGGCACGTTCTCCGCCAAGGGAGTGCTCACCGGCGCCTACAACTATGCCGAGACGGCGCGCAAGTTCGGCGCGCTGCCGCTCGACCAGCGGCTGATGCTGGCGACGCAAGGCGCCGAGCGGCTGCATCCCGAGTTCTTGAAGTACGTCAGGACGGAGCTCGGGCTCTCGATCGCCTGGCAGCAGGTCCCGCATCAGCTCGGCGGCTGGGCCGACTGGGACTGGAGCAAGCCGGAGCATGCGGCGGCCTACAACCGCCTGCTCGCTCCGGACAGGCGCTTCTTCGTCTGCGGCGACCAGGTGTCGTACCTGAGCGGCTGGCAGGAGGGGGCGATCCTCTCCGCCCACCACGTGGTCCGGCAGCTCACGGGCGCCGAGCCGCTGACCGTGGCGCCGCCCAAGCTCGCGCCGCGGCGGGCGCCGCGCACCCGCCGCATCGTAGGCTCCGACGTCCGTTGAAGGAGCCTACGGGGAATCTCCCTCCGACCCGGGCCCGCGGGCGGCGGATCTCCTCGCTACCTCCCTTTGGACGAGGCGCTAGGGTGGTGGATGCCGGGAGGGTGGTGGGATGCGGCGCCTCGCCCAAAGGTCGGCAGCGAGGAGATCCGCCCCCCGCGGCCCTGCCCTCCTCCCCTCCGGCTGAAGGTCACTTCGGCGATCTTGCCGCTAGGGCGGGTTTCGAAGTGCGGTGCTTCGCCCAAACGCAGCAAGTTCAAAGAGGCGCGATGCGGATGCCGCCGCCGCTCGAGCGTACGTGGAGGTGCTCGCCGCCGCCGTGCAGGATGCCGTGCAGGGAGTGACGCGAGATCTTGCCCTGTACGGTGAGGGGCAGGTCGCAGGACACCGAGCCGCCGGAGGAAGCGGCGTCGAGGTCGAGACCCACGGCGGGGTCGATGTGGACCTCGACGCCGCCGCCGCTCGAGCCGATGTCGCCGCCGTGGGCGTTGCCGGGGGCGAAGCTGACCTCGACTGGTCCGCCGGACGACGAGGCCTCGACCCGCCCGCCGGCGCCGCGGACGGTCACTCGGCCGCCGCTCGAGTCGGCGCGCACGCTGCCGGCCACCTGCTCGAGCTGGACGCTGCCGCCGCTCGACTGGGCATCGACAGCGCCTTGCACCGACGTGGCGCGCACGTGGCCGCCCGAGCTCGAGAGGTGGAGGTCGCCGCGGAGGTCGCGCACCTCGACCGCGCCGCCGCTCGAGTGCGCGACCAGCTTGCCGGCAAGCTCGTGCGCGGCCACGGCGCCGCCCGAGCTGCTCAGCTCGGTGTCGCCGTCCAGCCCGGAGGCCTCGACTCGGCCACCGCTCGCGCGCACCGACACGGCGGTGGCGCGCGGCACTTCCACCGCGACCTCGACCCGGCCGCGCCAGTGCTGCCAGCCCCCGAACCAGCTCCAGCCGGGGTGGCGGCGCTTGATGATCACCTGGGCGTGGCCGGGAGTGGCCGCGAAAGTCATCTCGTATTCCTGTTCGAGGTCCTCGCGGTCCGAGGTCACCACGACCGCCGCTCCCGACGCGGCATCGCCGCGCACCACGACGCTGCCGACCTCGGTGCTGACGCTCAGGCGCCCACCCGGCGCCAGCGCCAGGTGCTTCTCGATCCTGACGGCCCCCTGCGCCGCACCCGCGGTCCCCGCCATCATCGCCGCCGTCCCCAGCCCCGCCGCAGCCAATCGCCATCCGCCGATGCTCATCTTGGCCTCCTTCCGTCGTCTGATCTCAAGACGAGAGGCGTGGGGTCCAGGTTTCAGAGGCTCACCCCCTGGGCATCCCGCGGAGGGTCGGCGAGCGGAGTGGAGAGGATGCGGGATCAG
>DATNKH010000796.1:0-2812 GCA_035603475.1 Thermoanaerobaculia bacterium | reverse complement strand
GGCGGGCTTCCAGGCGGTCAACAGCTACCTGCTGCAGCTGCCCGGCGGCAGAGTGGCGGTCGACCACGTCGACAATGCGCTGGTCTTCTTCGTCGAGCTGGCGATCCTCGGCGCCGTGCTGCAAGTCCGCGGCTGGCGCCGCGGAACGGCGACCGAGCCCGCCGCCGGACCCGGCACCGCGGGCGGCGCTGGCTGGGCCGACGGCTGGCCGGCCTTCCTCCTGGCGACGCTCGCGATCGGCGCCGTCTGCGGCCTGGCGGTGCTGACGAAGTGGCTGCCCGGGCTGCTGCCCATCCCGGTCTGGCTGGCGCTCGCCTGGCGCCGCCAGCCGCCGCGCCGCCTGGCCGCCGGCCTCCTGGCGATGACCGCCGCCTGCGCCGCGGTGGCGCTGCCCTGGCAGCTCTACATCCGCGCGGCGTTCCCGCTCGAAGCGCGCTGGGAGTCCGCCTACAACCTGCATCACCTGGCGGTGCCGATCGAGGGGCTGGGCGGCTCGCCGCTCTACTACCTCATCAAGATGCCGCGCTTCTTCGGCGAGCTGATCTACCTGCCGCTCGCCTGGTTCCTGGTCTGCCTGGTCTACCCGGCGTGGTGGCCGTCGCGCCGCACCGCCACGCCGGAGGGCCGCCCAACTCCGGAGGGCCGCCAGGCGCTCGAGCTGCTGCCTGTCGCCGTCTGGCTGCTGCTGCCCCTCGTGGCGTTCTCGCTCGCCGCCACCAAGCTCGGCGGTTACATCATGATCGCGGCGCCGGCGCTATTCGTCGTCGAGGCAAGCTTCTGGCTGTGGCTATGGGACCGGCGGCCCTACCCAGGGAAAGGCCGGGCAGTCACGGCGGCGTTGCGCTGGGCGGCGCTGGTGCTGCTGCCGCTGCTGCCGCTGCGCTACACCGTCGAGCGTATGAAGATCCGCCCGACCTATGACCGCAACCCTCCCTGGGTGCGGGCGCTCCGCGCGCTGCCGGCGCAGCTGGGCCCCGGCCCGGTGGTGCTCTTCCACCTCGACCGGCCGCTCGAGGCGATGTTCTACACCCCCTACATCGCCTACGAGGGGGTGCCGACGCCGGCGCAGGCGCGGCACCTGCTCGCCGCCGGCTACCGCGTCGTGGTGCTCGACGCCGCCGCCGCGCCACCCGACCTGTACCGCCTGCCCGGCGTCGAGATGCGGCGCGAGGCCATCCCGCTCTCCCCCCTCGACGACGGCACCGGCTTCCGCCTGCTCCGCCCCGACGGCTCCGACTCCCCCCTCGCCGGCACCACCTCGCCGCCGTAGATCCAGGGTCGCGACGGAGGGTGACGTCTCCGACCGCCAATCGAGCGACACTCTCGGCATCGTCCGAGCCCAGGCCGGGTGGCCGGATGCCATAATCGCCGCTCCATGAGCTTCCTCATCTACCTCGCCGGCGGCGCGGTGGTCGGCTGGCTGGCGCGGTGGTGGCGCCCGGGACTCGGCTGGGTACGGCTGGCTGGCCACTGGCTGCTGGCCGGCCTTTTCTTCGCAGCGCCGCTGACCACCTCGTTGGTGCAGGTGCCGACGGACTTCGCCTACCGCCTGCTGCCCTGGCGGGAGATGGCGCCGCAGCCGGTCGCCCCCGGCAACGAGCTGCTCAGCGACGTGCTGGTGCAGACGATCCCGTTCCGCGCACTGGTGCGCGAGCGCCTGCTGCGCTTCGAGGCGCCGCTCTGGGCCAGCGAGGCGGGCACCGGCCAGCCGCTGCTCGGAAACGCCCAGTCGGCACCCTTCTCGCCGCTCGGCCTCATGGCGCTGCCGCTGCCGGCGGTGCGCGCACTACCGGTCATGGCGGCCCTGCGCCTCTTCCTGTCGCTGCTGCTCACCGATGCCCTGCTGACAGAGCTCGGGGCGGGGCGCGCCGGCGCCCTCTTTGGCGCCCTGGCCTTCAGCTTCTCGGTGTACTCGATCTGCTGGGCCTACCATCCGCACGGCATGGCGATGGGCTGGCTGCCGGGAGTGATCCTCGGCCTGGTGCTGCTGCGCCGCGGCGAGCGCGGCGGGGTTGCCGGCCTGGTCGCCTGCGCCACGGCGATGGCGCTGTCCGGCCATCCCGAGACCCTGGCGCACACCGCGCTGGCGGCGGCCGGAATCATCGCCGGCTTGCTGGCCGTTCCCGCGGCGTTCTCGCGCCGGCGCTTCCTCGCCCACGTGGCGCTGGCCGCGGCGATCACCGCCGGCCTCGCCGCGCCGGTGCTGCTGCCGGTGGTCGAGGCGCTGCCCGAGGCGATCCGCTACATCATGCTCGCCCACCACCCGGATGCCACCCAGCCACCGCCCTTCGCGCCGGCGACCCTGCAGGTGCTGGTCGACCCGCTGGCCTACGGCAGCCCGCGCGACGGCAACTGGCAGGGGCCGTGGAACTTCAACGAGCTGTGCAGCGGCTACGCCGGCCTGCTCGCCCTGGCGCTCGCCGTGGCCGCCGCGGCGCTTCTGCGCGGGCGGTCGCTGGCCATCCTCGCCGGCGGCGCCGCCGCCCTCGCCGCCGCCTTCGCGGTGCCGCCGTTCCTGGGCATGGTACGCGCCCTGCCGCTGCTCGGCAGTGCCTCGAACGGCAGGCTGCGGCTCTTCTGGGTGCTCGCCGTGGCCGTCGCCGCCGGCCTTGGCCTGGAGGCGCTCGCCGCCCGCCGCTCCGGCCGCTGGGGCGCGGCCCTCGCCGCGGCGGCGGCCGCCGTCGCTCTGGCCCTCGACCGTCCGCCGCGCGCCGCGTGGCAGCAAGCCTGGTGGGTCGCGACCGTCGCCGCCTGCGCGGCGACGGCCCTGGCCTTCCTGTGGAGCGCGGTAGGCGACCGGCCGGCGGCGCCG
>DATNKH010000795.1:0-8351 GCA_035603475.1 Thermoanaerobaculia bacterium | reverse complement strand
CCCAGCTCGGCGGTGGACCGGGAGAGGGGAGCGGGAGCCGCCGCTTCGACGAGGGCGAGGAAGCCGGGGAACGCGGGGAGGAGGAGGCCGAGATCCAGCTCCTCGCGCAGCGAGCCCGGCGGGCGCTCCTCCTTGCCACTGCCCAGCGCCGCTTCGAGGTCCGCGTACAGCGACCCTTGAAAGCCGGCGATACGCTCGTAGAAGCGCAGCCCCTCGGCCGCGGCGGGATGGGCCGCGGCCAGCGCGTGCGCGCGCTCGATGCGCTGGTCCCACTTGCTGCCGCCGGCCCGCATCCGCTACGCCTGCAAGAGCGACCCGGGCGTCTCCGGGGGGCGGACCCTTCCCCTTGCCTCCGTTTGGGCGAGGGGTCTTCGAGGAGTCGACCGCGAACTGCGACCCCTCGCCCAAACGGAGGCAAGGAGAAGGGTCCGCCCCCCTGAGCCCGGGTCGCGGCCGATCATTCCTCCGGCGCGGAGCCCCGCGCCACCTGCTCGTACCAGGCGCGATGGTACCTGGCGGCCCACTTGCGTGAGACGTCGCCGCGGACGACCGACCCGAAGGCGCCGCGCTCGACCGCTGTCCCCATGTAGACGTGGATCATGAACAGAGCGATCGTCAGCAGCGCGGCCACCGGATGGACGAAGACGGCGATCAGCCGCAGGACGCGCCAGCTCCAGGGGATCCAATGGGGGAACCAGAGGACCAGGCCGGAGAGGAAGAGCGCGATCCCGCACCAGAAGAACCCCCAGAAGAGCGACTTCTGGCCGGCGTTGAAGCGCTCTTCGGACGGCACCTCCTCGTCCTCGTTGCGAATGTAGTGCGGCAACGCGCGCCACCATTCCCGGTCGCGCTCGGTGCTGCGCATCTGCGAGCCCCACTTGGTGTACATCCACACCACGCCGATGGTGAAGATCACGCCGGCCCACGGATGCAGCTCCCGGGCGATCGTGCCGCCGCCCAGGATCACGGCGAGCCAGAACAGCCAGGGCGACCAGAACGCCAGGCCCGTCAGCAGCAGGTACACGTAAGACACCCCCGCCACCCAGTGCATGAGCCGTTCGTTGAACGCGTACCGCAACACCCGCCCGTTCGGCAGCAGATACGGGTTGCTCATGGCTGGTGTCCCTCCTTCGGAGGCGGTGGAGTCGTGTCGTCCTCCTTGACGGTCTTCGGTCCGAAGCGCAGGTAGTGGACCCCGAGCCCGATCAGGCCACCGACCATCGCCAGGTTGCCGAGCCACTTCAGCGGGTGCTTCCAGAGCTTCACCGTCCACGGGATGTGCGGGTCCTTCGGCAGGCCGCCGTAGGCCTCGGGGTTGGTGGCGTCATGGAGGACGTAGAGGACGTGGGTGCCGCCGACGCCGGGGGGATCGTAGACCCCGGCGTTGGCGTAGCCCGAGTGCTCGCGGAGCTGCAGCACGCGGGTCTCCGCCAGCTCCTTCATGTCGTCCTTGGTGCCGAAGTGCAGGCAGCCGGTGGGACAGGCCTTGATGCACGCGGGCTCGAGCCCCTCGCTGACGCGGTCCACGCAGAGCGTGCACTTGAACACCTTGCGCGATTGCGGGCTGAACTTCGGGACGTCGAAGGGACAGCCGGTGATGCAATAGCCACAGCCGATGCAATGCTCCTGCTGGAAGTCCACGATGCCGTTGGCATACTGGACGATGGCGCCGTCGGCCGGACACGCCTCCAGGCACCCCGGCTCCGCGCAGTGCATGCACTGGTCCTTGCGCATCAGCAGCATCAGGCTGCCGCCGCCGCCGGGCTTCTGCTCGTCATACCTGACCAGGCTGGCATCCGCGAGCACGTGCTGCTCGTCGAACTTGATCAGGTTCCAGTAATTCCATGCCGTGTCGGGCATGGTCTGGTAGCTGTTGTCGAAGGTGGTGTCGCTGAAGGCGAGGCCGTTCCACTCGAGGCAGGCGACCTCGCAGGCCTTGCAGCCGATGCAGGTCGTGGTGTCGATCAGCTTGGCGACCTCGGGCTCCCGCTTGACGCCGGCGCCGGGGATGGGGCCCGCATGGCCGGAGATCCTGACTAACTCCAGATTGGCCTGGCTCATGTGCGGTTCCCCTTATGCCTTCTCGAGCTTGACCAGGAAGCCCTTGAACTCGGGCGTGTAGGCGTTCGGGTCGTAGACGGTCGGCGACAGCCGGTTCACCAAGGTCCGCGCGTTCTCGCCCTCGTCCTCCTGAATGCCGCGGAAGCCCTGGTGGATCGGGATGCCGATCTGGTAGACCTTCTTGCCGTCGATATTCATCGGCTTGATGCGGCGGGTGACGAAGGCCTTGGCGATGTAATTGCTGCGGGCGCTCGTCACCTTCACCTTGTCGCCGCCCGCGATCCCCAGCTCGGATGCCAGCTCGACGGGGATCTCGACGAAAGCCTCGGGGATGAGCTGCACGTTCATCGGGTTGTTCTTGGTCCAGTAATGGTAATGCTCGGTCAACCGGTAGGTGGTGCAGATGATGTTGAACTCGTCGCCCATCTTGGCGTACTTGTCCGCGGCGGTGGTGAACTTCTTGACCACCGGGTTGTTCGATTGCGCCGGATGGAAGGCGTTGGCGACCGGGCTCTCGATCGGCTCGTAGTGCTCCGGGAACGGTCCGTCCGCGAACAGCGCCAGCGGCGCGAAGATCCGCCCCACACCCTCCGCGTTCATGATGAACGGTCCCATGTGGTCTCGCGGGTGGGAGTCCACCTTGAAGTCGGGCACGTCGTTGCCGACCCACTTCTGCGCCGCCTCGTTCCACCAGACCTGCCGGCGTGACGGGTCCCAGGGCTTGCCGGCCGGGTCGCAGGAAGCGCGGTTGTAGAGCACGCGGCGGTTGGCCGGCCAGGACCAGCCCCAGTTCTGATAGATCCCGAGGCCGGAGGGGTCCTCGGTGCCGCGGCGCGCGAGCAGGTTGCCCGCCTCGGGCCACGAGCCGCAGTAGATCCAGTTGCCGCAGGCGGTCGTGCCGTCGTCCTTGAGCCAGGCGAACCCGGGCAGCTGCTGGCCGGTCTTGATCTGCTGCTTCGTCGCCGGGTCCTCGAGGTCGGCCAGTGCCTTGCCGTTGACCTCCTTGGCCACCTCCGAGAGCGATGGGTGCTGGGGGTCGGTGTAGGGCCAGGTGAGGTTCAGGATGGGATCGGGGAACTTCCCGCCCTCCTTCTGGTAGAGCTGCTTCACCCTCAAGAAGATCTGCGCGATGAGGTCCTGGTCCAGGCGAGCCTGCCCGGGCGGCGGCAGCGCGACGTTCTTCCACTGCAGCCAGCGGGAGGAGTTGGTCATCGAGCCGTCCTTCTCGGCGAACCCCGCGCAGGGCAGGCGATAGACGGTGGTGTTGATCTGCTTCATCTCGTCCTGCGTGATGCCCGGCGACTTCCAGAACTCGCTGGTCTCGTCTTGATAGATCTCACCGACGACGAGCCAGTCGGCCTTTTTCAGCGCGTCGATGTTCTTCTGCGTGTCGGGGCCGATGGCGACGCCGTTCATGCCGAAGGCGAACATCCCCTTGACCTTGCCCTTGTACATGTCGTCCCAGATGTTGGTCCAGGAGTAGTTGCGGGCGGGGTCCGGCTTCGGCAGGTTGGCGAAGGCCCAGTCGGTCTCCTTCTTCGCCGCGTCGCCGTACATGGTCTTCAGGAAGGAGATGGCGAACTTCGGCGTGTTCGACCAGTAGTTGAACGAGGCCCACTCGTTGGGCTTCGCGGCAGGCGGCGTGATTCGCTTGGTGTAGGCCGCAAAGTCCGTGTCCGTCGCGTTCGGCACCTTCAGGTAACCCGGCAGGTTGTCCCAGATGCCAGCCATGTCCGTCGCGCCCTGGATGTTGGAGTGCCCGCGCAAGGCGTTGACGCCGCCGCCGGCGCGGCCGACATTGCCCAGCATGAGCTGCAGGATCGCCGCCGTGCGGATGATCTGGCTGCCGAAGGTGTGCTGGGTCCAACCGACCGCGTAGATGATCGTGGCGACCTGCTTCATGTCGCCGTCCTTGCGGTGAGCGGTGAACATGTTGGCGGCCTTCAGGAAATCGTCCTTGGGGATGCCGGTCACCCTCTCGACCATCTCCGGCGTGTAGCGCGAGTACTGCCGCTTGAGCAGTTGGAAGACGCAGCGCGGATGCTGCAAGGAGAGGTCGTAGGCGACGTTCGGCGGCATGCCGGGGGGCGGCGTGGGCGCGGCGGCCCCGGCAGGCTTCGCGGCGGCGGCGGCGGCGCCGGCAGTCGTGGCCGGCTTGGCTGCCGCCGCGGCACCGCCGGCCTTCGCGCCGGCCGGAGATGCCCCGCCCGCCGCGGCGGCCCCGGCGGTCGCTGCCGCCCCGTTCCCAGCCGCTCCCGCCGCGGCGCCCACTCCGGCCGCGCCGGCCGCGCCGGCCGCCGGGCCGACGTTGCCGCCCGCCTCGTAGTTCCAGGTGGACTTGTCGTACACCTTCGTCGCGGAATTGAAGCCGGAGAAGAGTCCATCCAATTCCGGCAGCTTGAAGCCGTCCTTGACGATGAACGCGGCGTTGGTGTAGTTGACGAGGTAGTCCTTGGCCAGCCGGTTGTTCTCGATGGCGTAGCGGATCATGCCGCCCAGGAACGCGATGTCCGCTCCCGCGCGGATCTGCAGGAAGAGGTCGGCGGTGGCCGCGGTGCGCGTGAAGCGCGGGTCCACCACGATCATCTTGGCGTGGCGGGGCCCCTTCTTCGCTTCGATCGCCCACTTGAAGCCGCATGGGTGGTTCTCCGCGGGATTGCCACCCATGATCAACATCATGTCGGTGTTCTTGATGTCGATGTAGCCATTGGTCATCGCACCGCGCCCGAATGATGGTCCCAAACTTGAGACCGTGGGGCCGTGTCAGACCCGGGCCTGGTTCTCGATGTAGCAGACCCCCAGGCTGCGCATGGTCTTGACGACCAGGAAGTTGAACTCGTTGGTGTCGGTGCAGCCGCCGGTGAAGGCCATCCCCTCGCAGCGATTGACGGTGCGCCCCTTGTCGTCCTTCTCGACGAACGACGCATCGCGGGTCTTCTTCACCCAGCGGCCGATCTCGTCGAGAGCGGTGTCCCAGGGGATGTCCTCCCAGTGGTCCGAGCCGGGCCGCCGGACCTGCGGCTTGGTCAGCCGCCGCGGGTTCAGGATGTCCTGCTCGAGCGAGGAACCCTTCGGGCACAAGGTGCCCCTGTTGATCGGGTGGTCCGGGTCGCCCTCGACGTGCACCACCTGGGGAGTGACGTTCTTGGCCTTGTCGCCCAGGGTGTAGATGAGCACTCCACAGCTGACCGAGCAGTACGGGCAGGTGGAGCGCGTCTCCGTGGCGCGCGCGATCTTCAGCTCACGCACCTGCGCCGCGGCCGGGGCCAGGTCGAAGCCGAAGACCGTGGCGGCCGCGCCGCCGATCGCACCTGCCTTCAGGAAGTCCCTGCGGGTGGGATTCATCGCTCTGCCTCCCCTCGAAGCGATCGATGCCCTCGCTGTTGAACGGCGTCCGGACCCATGCTGAGGCGACCCGGGAGCGACATCTGGTGGAAGCTCCGGCGAGTGACTCTCATCTGCCCTCCTATGAGATGGGATTGCTGCCGGCTTCTCTACCATAGAACCCCGACCCTGGCAAGGCGGCCAGCGGCGAGGCAGCCATTCCGGAATGTTGGCCGTGGTCGGGCCGCAGGAGGCAGTGCTGGCGGGTGGACTGGCCGGAAGGCGGCGCGGTGAGGCGGCAGGAGCTTTTTCCAGAAACGGGTGAGGGGGCCGTCAGGGTGGGGCGGCATCGGGACCGTCTCGCCTTCGGGGGTGGAGGGATGGGCGCTTGGGCCTCAGCCGCTGTCAAGGCTGGGCGCCGCGCCGAGACTCAGCCGTAGCCAGCGCACGAACTCGATCGCCGTATAGGCGGGGCGCCGGCCGCGGTGGAGGTAGCGCTGGCGGTAGAGACGTTCCACGGTCAGAGCCAGCAGCAACAGCAGCCAGCGGGCGACGATGCTCTGGCTCTGGTGGTGGGCGATATGGGTCAGGCCATAGCGGTTCTTGGCGTCGTTGAACCCCTGGTTCTCGATCTCCCAACGGCTCTTGGCGAAGTCGTAGAGCCGTTCGCTGTCGACCCGCTGCCATGGCAGGTTGGTCAGCCAGTAGGCTTCGATGAGCTGACCGTCAGGCTTGTGCTGGCGATAGCGCAGCACCCGCACCGTCTCCCAGTCCAGCCCCTCCCAGGGATCGAAGTCGCTGGCGTCCCAGATCTCGATCCGGTCGGCTCCGCGCTGGATCGTCAGCTTCGAGGGTTGGGTGGCGAAGCGCTGCTGCGCCGCTGTGAACAGCTCGGGCAGGTTGCTCTTGAGCCGGACCAGCGCCGGCAGTCCCCACGCCGCCAGCTGGCTTAGAAACGGGGCTCCGGCGTAGTAGCCGTCCGCCACCACGTAGTCCGCGAAGCGGCGGCCCAACTGCTCAACCACGCGGCCGAGCGCCCGCTGGCTGGCCGCCATCTCGCTATCGCCCGGACCATACGGCTCGACGTCGAGCGGCAGACTCAGGCCGCCCCCGACCAGGCTCACCAAGCTCAGGCTGTGCTGATAGCCGGTCACCTCGTGCTCCCCGTTGTACTGCGGACGGCAGAGCGAGCACGACTCGCGCGAGCTCCGACCCGCGGCGGTCCCGTCCACCGCCAGACCGATCCATCCCCCGAAGCTCTTCCGGCGCTTGGCCTGTCGCGCGAGCCGGCACAGGGCGGCACGGGTCGGCGTCGGATCGAGACGCGCGGTGAAATAAGCCAGCGTGTCCTCGCCGAAGCCACGCGACAGCGCCAGCTGTCGCAGGGCTCGTGAACGGACCAAGGCTTCCAGCGCATGGAAGCTGGTCTCGCGCAAGACGAAGCCCACCAGCTGTGCCCAGACCAGCAGCGCCGCGGGGATCCGCGGCCAGCGCCGCCCGTCGCCGGGGTGCTCGAGGTACTCGCCCAGGTCCAGCTGCCGGAGGACGAAGCGCTTCAGACGGCGGACCGTGGCACTCTTCATCGCCGCTGCTGGCGCCGCCACAGCACCCAGAGCTGGGCGTTGGCGGCGAAGACCTCCGCGACGGCCTCACGAAACTCCCGCCCCTGATCGACCCGCTGGCGGACCTCCTCGACCCAGTCGTTGGGAATCCGCTCGACGCGCTTCTTGCCCCCCACCATGAACGTCAGGGTCCACATCGGGTGACCCTCACCGGTCGCGCAGTGGCAGCTCTTCTTGCCACAGCGCCGGTGGGTCAGCGACAACGAACCGGGCAACGCCTCCGCCGGCACGTGCAGGCCGGCCAGGCGCTCAAACTTGCGCTGGCGCAGCCGTGCCGCCTCGGGTCCCCTCGGGTCGATCTTCACCTGTGTGTAATCTTACGCACAGAGATCCCCTAACGCAAGCCCTTTCTGAGGAATGCGAAAATAGCACAGGCTCGGGGACCAACAGGACTGGCCCCGCCAAGACCTCTACTCGCAGCTACTTATGTGGGGACCCTGCTACCACTTCCCGAAACAGCTGGCGGCGAGGTGGTGCTCTATCAGCGTGTTGCTGGTGGGGCACGCCTTGAGCGTCAAGGCTTGTCCTGGCGGCTGGTCAGCGGGGCCGGAAGGCGAGCACCGCGCCCCACTCGATCCCCTGGAAGGATCGCGGCCCGTCGCACACGGCCGAGATGTACTCCGCCTCGTCCACCAGGCCGGCGCCTCGCACCGCCAGCTGGTAGCGCTCCCCAGGCACCAGGCGGAACCCGCCGGCCGCGACCAGCACCCATCCCTTGCCGGGCAGGCGCGGCGGCCGGTAGTTGGGGCCGATGGGTTCCATGCCCGGAGCCTACCATCCCGGGCCACTTCCTCAAGCGCTGTAGAATCCCCCCAAGCGCGGCCATGCTCGGCCAGGCCAGCCGCGCCTCCACCGCCAGCCGGCGGGAGCACCAGCGGGGGGTGGCATGCTTGAAATCTTGGCCCGATGGTGGCGGGTGGCAGAACGTATCCTCCAGCCCTATTCTTGGATCGAAGGCCGAGCCAAGAAGGTGGCTGCCGTGAGCCTGTCGATTGCTGCGGCTTTGGGAGGTAGCGCAGCGCTCGCGCTGGAAACCGTCCGCGCCTGGATAGGTGCTGGGCATGCGCACCAGGCACTCATTGTGGCGGTCGTCTTCCTGGGACTTGCCCTGTGGGCGCTATACGGAGCCCAGAAGGAGATCGACGACGGCAAGGAATCTCTGCCAGACGTTGACGCCTGGTGCCAGTCGAGGCCGGGTGATCGGGCATTGGTAGATCCTTACTCCTTCGCCGCGTTGCCGCGACGGTCGAAGTCAAGACCCCCGTTCAAACCGTGCATGCGGATTTCCCGCACACGGCTTACCGGTGGTCTCTCGGGTCGCTGCATTACGCGGCCTCCGGGTAG
>DATNKH010000794.1:0-9276 GCA_035603475.1 Thermoanaerobaculia bacterium | reverse complement strand
CTCAGAGCTCGCCCACTCGTGGCAGCGGCTACGGCCCTCGTCGCGATTCTCCTGGCGCGCCCGGCCGCGGCCGTCATCGCCATCGACGTGACCGCCAATGCCGACCTCGGTTTCGGTCAGATCGTGGCCACCACGATCGCCGGAACGGTGACCGTGCCGCCCCAGGGCGGCCGCACTTCGTCGGGGGGCGTCGTGCTGGGCAACGGCTTCGCCGCGAGCGCCGCCGCTTTCACCGTCCATGGCCAGCCCAACGTCGCCTACTCCATCACGCTGCCGAGCTCCTGCGTGCTCTCCGGGGGCGGCAGCTCCATGACCGCCGACAGCTTCCTGAGCAATCCCCCCAGCGGCCAGGACCTCGTGGGGTCGGCTGGAACGGCGTCGTTCACCGCCGGGGCGACGCTGCACGTGGGCGCCAGCCAGCGCTCGGCCGCCTACTCGGGGACCTATGCCATCACCGTCTCGTACGACTGAACAGGAAAGAGCAGGAACTCTCATGACCATGGATCGGCAACCTCCTTGCTTCTCGGCTGCGATGGGCGCCCTGAGCGCCAGAATGATCGCCTGCAGGAGGCGCGCGTCGCTCAGGCTTCCCGTCCTCCTGCTCGGCCTGCTCGGCCTGCTCGGCCTCGTCGGCGCGGTGGGCGTGCTGGGCTCGACGGCCGCGCATGCACAGCGCGGACCGGGCGATCTGCTGATCGCCCCCACCCGGGTCGTCTTCGAGGGGCGGCTGCGGACCGCCGAGATCACGCTGGTCAATATCGGTTCCGCGACCGCCACGTACCGCATCAGCTTCGTCCACCTGCGCATGGACGAGCAAGGCGGGACGAAAGAGATCGAGGCCGCCGGCGCCGAGCCCGGGGAGCGCTTCGCGGACGAACTGATCCGTTATTCGCCCCGGCAGGTGACCCTCGAGCCGAACGTGGCGCAGACCGTCCGGATGCAGGTCCGCAAGCCGGCGGATCTCGAACCGGGCGAGTACCGCTCCCACCTGCTGTTCCGCGCCGTCCCGTCCGCCGCGCCGGACCTCGAGACCAAGCAGGACCCCGCCGCCTTCAGCGTGCGGCTCACCGCCATCTACGGGGTCTCGATACCGATCATCGTGCGTCATGGCGACACCGCGGCACAGGCGACGCTCTCCGACCTCGAGATCGCCCCGCCGAGCGGCGCCGATGCGACGCCGGCCCTCCGCTTCCGCATCAGCCGGACCGGGAATCAGTCGATCTACGGCAACCTCACGGTGACCTTCGTGCCGGCCCGCGGCAAGCCGAGCGTGGTGGGGCTCGCCAACGGCGTCGCCGTCTACACGCCGAACCCCCTGCGCCGCGCCGCGATCCCTCTCCGCGCCCCGCCGGGCGTCGTACTGAGGAACGGCCGCCTGCACCTGGCCTATACCAAGCAGGAGAAGGGAAACGAGACGATCGCCGAAGCCGACCTCCTCGTGCCGTGACCGGGTTCGCGGCCAGCCTGTCGGCGATCGTGCTGCGGCTGCTGGCGTGCGCCGCGATGACGCAGCTCTCCCTCACCGCCGCCGCGCGCGCGGCCCAGGAGCCGCCGGCCGGGAGCCTCATCGTGGAGCGTCCGGAGGCGGACGTCCTCCTCCTCGCCCTGCGGCTGGACCGGTCGATCCTCGCCGAGGCCCTCCCCACCTACCAGGAGGGGGGCAGTGTCCTGGTGCCGTTGGGCGAGGTCTGCCGCCTCCTCGGCCTGGGCATCACGGTGGACGTCGGCCGCGGCCTCGCCTCCGGCTTCTTCATCGACGAAGGGCGGCTCTTCGCGCTCGACGTCGTCTCCCGGACGGTGATC
Organism: Thermoanaerobaculia bacterium; assembly: GCA_035603475.1. GTDB lineage: Bacteria > Acidobacteriota > Thermoanaerobaculia > Multivoradales > UBA5704 > JASLEW01. The sequence continues at coordinate 7,473 of DATNKH010000794.1, read as the reverse complement.
GCCGAGGGGAAGGCGAGGCGCTTCGACCCTGCCGGGATCGAGGTCCACCAGGACGACATCTACGTCGACGCGGCGCTGCTCTCCGCGTGGCTGCCGCTCCACCTCGGCGTGGACCTCTATGGCTCGACGATCACCGTGCGCCCCGCCGAGAAGCTCCCTGCTCAGCTCCGCCTCGAGCGGGAGAGCAAGCTCGCGAGCTCACGCGCGGGCCAGCGCCTGACCGCGTCTTCCTATCCGAAGCTCGAGCTCCCGTACCGGCTCTTCGACGGACCGTTCATCGACCAGACCCTCGGCTTCACCAGGCAGCCCAGCCCGCAGGGGGGCAGCCAGAACACTCTGCAGTCCTCCACCTACGTCACCGGCGACCTCCTGTTCATGGAGGCGAGCGCTTACGTCCTGGCCACCGATCACGGGGTCTCGGACCTGCGCCTCAGCCTCAGCCGGAAAGATCCCGACGGCAAGCTGCTCGGATTCCTCGGCGCGCGCGAGGTGACCGTCGGCGACGTCCTGCACCCGGGTCTCGATCTGATCGCGTTGCCGAATTCCGGGCCCGGCCTCGCCATCAGCAACGTTCCGCTGCAGCTGCCGACGCAGTTCGACCGCCAGAGCTTCCGCGGCGAGCTGCCGCCGGGCTGGGAGGTGGAGCTCTACCGCGGCCAGGACCTCCTGGCCTACGCCCGGTCGCGGCCGGACGGGCTCTACGAGTTCCTCGACGTCCCGCTCCTCTTCGGCCTGAACCTGTTCCGGTTGGAATTCTACGGTCCGCAAGGGCAACACCGCAGCGAGACGCGGCGCTTGAACGTCGGCGACACCCTGACGCCTCAGGGGAAGATCTATTACCGGCTGATCGGCAACGACCCCAGCTACGGCCTGTTCGGGCAGGGCCAGGAGGCGAAAGCCCGCTCGTCGCTGGACGTGAGCGCCGGGCTCACCGGCAACCTCTCCGTCTCGGCGAGCCTCGCGTCGGTCGACCTCGCGGACCGTCGCCACACTTACGGGAAGGCGGGGCTGCGCGCCTTCTGGGGCTTCCTCTTCGCCAACGTCGATGCCGCGGTGGACACCGGCGGCGGCTCCGCCTGGCAGGCGACCTTGCAGTCCCGCCTCGGCCGCTTCGGCCTCCAGCTCCAGCACGCCGAGCTCGACCACTTCGTCAGCGAGGCCTTCCTCTCTCCCCTCGACCCGCTCCGCAGCCGCACGACGATCCGCCTCGACACGACCGTTCCCGAGACGTTCCTGCCGCCGCTCCCGGTGCTCGTCGAGATCCAGCAGGATCGCCTCGAGTCGGGCCAGCAGGTCGACCAGCTCATCGGCCGGGTCTCGGCGTTCCGGCGTGGTCTCTCCGTCGCCAACCAGGTGGCCTGGACCCTCTCCTCCGGGAGTGGTCCGGCGTACCCGACGAGCGCCTACGGCCAGCTCCTGGTCAGCAAGTTCCTTCAGAGGTTCGCGATCCGCGGCGAGCTCGACTACGACCTCGAGCCGACCGGGGGGGTGACGAGTGTCGCCCTGACCGGGGAAACCCGCGTCGTGCCGGGCCTCCTCCTCTCGGCCGGCATCATCCGTACGATCCTGCCGCAACAGACGCAGTACCTGGTCGGCGTGAGCAAGCTCGTGGGGGCCTTCGGCTACGGCGTCACGGCCGACTACTCGACCCCGGGCGGATTCGGCGTCAGCCTCCTTCTCTCGGTGGGCATCGGCCGCGACGCGCGCAACGGCAACTGGCACACCCAGGCCCGCCCGCTCGCCGGCTCGGGAGCCGTGTCGGGGCGCGCCTTCCTCGACCTCAACGGCAACGGGATCATGGACGCCGGCGAGAAGCCGATCGCCGGCGCCGGCTTCCTCCTCGGCGGCGCCGGGAACCTGGCGCGAACGAACGACGCCGGCGAGGCGTTCCTGCCGAACCTCGCGCCTTACCAGGGCCTCGACGTGGCCCTCGCGACCTCGACGCTCGAGGATCCGTTCTGGAAGCCGGCGCGAGAAGGCCTCCGGATCGTGCCACGTCCCGGCAAGACGGCGGTCGTCGACTTCCCCGTCGTGATCTCCGGGGAGATCACCGGCACGGTCTACCTCGAGCGGGACGGGAAGAGTCGCGAGGCGAGCGGCGTGGATCTCGAGCTCGTCGACCAACACGGCGTGGTCGTCAAGAAGGTGACGAGCGCCTTCGACGGCTTCTACGACATCACCGAGATCAGGCCAGGCGGGTACACGCTGAGCGTCACTGCCGAGCACGTCAGGCGGCTGCGTGTCGTGGCTCGCTCGCGAGAGGTGGAGATGGTGCCGAGCGGCACCGTCCTCGACGGCGTCAACTTCATCCTCGACGTCAGGGAGCCCACCGGCGACCTCCGGCAGTGATCTGCTCCCCCACCGTATCAACCAGGGGCGCTGTCGAGGACCTCCCGCACTTTGTCGAGCAGCCCGTTCAAGGTGAAGGGCTTCCCCACGAACTCGGCGCCCGGCGGCAAGAGATTGCGGAGGCCGACCAGTTTCCCGGAATAAGCCGACATGAAGAGCACGCGAAGCCCGGGTCGGATCGCGGCGAGGCGCGAGGCGAGCTCGGGACCGCTGAACCCGGGCATCACGAGATCGGTCAACAGCAGATCGATCGGAGCTCCCAGCGCGCCGGCGAGCGACAGGGCGGCCTCCGCGCTTGCCGCGTCGAAGACCCTGTAGCCGCCGCCTTCGAGGGCGGCGCGGATGAGCGGGCGCAGGGCTGCCTCATCCTCGACCAGCAGCACCGTCTCCGAGCCCTGCGGATGGGCCTTCGGCGCCGCGGCGGACCTCCTCGCCGGGCTCTCCGCGGCGCGATCCACGCGGGGGAAGTAGACCTTGAAGGTCGTGCCGTGGCCGGGCTCGCTGTAGATGTCGATGTGCCCACCGCTCTGCTGGACGATGCCGTAGACGGTGGACAGGCCCAGGCCGGTGCCTTTGCCTTGCTCCTTGGTGGTGAAGAAGGGCTCGAAGATGTGCAGGCGAGTCTCCGCATCCATCCCGTGCCCGGTGTCGCTGAAGGCGATCATGACGTGGGGTCCGAGGTGGGCGTCGGGGTGCCCCTCGGCATAGCTGGCGTCGATCTCGACCGGCGCGGTCTCGAGGACCAGCTTGCCGCCCTCGGGCATGGCGTCCCGCGCATTCACCGCCAGGTTGACGATCACCTGTTCGACCTGGCCTGGATCCACCAGTGCATGGCCGGCATCCGCGCGAAAAGCCGTCACCAGCTCGATCCCTTCACCGATGAGCCGGCGCAACATGGCTTCGACGTCCACGACCACCGCATTGAGGTCGACGGCCCTCGGCTGCAGCACCTGGTTGCGGCTGAAGGCAAGGAGCTGGCGGGTGAGCGCCGCCGCCCGCTCGCCGGCCTTGCGGATCTCGTCGAGATCGCGAAGATCGGCCTGATTTTGCAAGCGGCCGGCCAAGAGCTCGGAGTAGCCCAGGATCGCTGTCAGGAGGTTGTTGAAGTCGTGGGCAATGCCGCCGGCGAGCCGGCCGACCGATTCGAGCTTCTGCACCTGTAAGAACCGCGCCTCGAACCGCTTCTTCTCGCTGACGTCGGTCACGATCTCCAGCCAGGCTCGCCGCCTGCCCAGCTCGATGGGGCTGACGGAGGTCTCGACGTCGATGAGTGTTCCGTCCCGTCGGCGGTGCCTCCACACTCGGGGCGAATGAAACACCCGCCGATCTCGTTCCCACGCGCGGCTGGCGACGACCTCCTCGTAGGCCGCGACCTCGCCGGGCGGGCGCAGGTCGCTCGTCTTCATCGCCATGAACTCCTGGCGTGAGTAGCCGTAGTGGCCGACCGCGGCTTCGTTGACGGCGAGGAAGGCCAGCGTCGAGTCCTCGTAGGCCCACATGGGCTGCGGGTTGTGGCTGAACAGCAGCCGGTACTGCTCTTCGCTCTGCTCGAGGCTGAGCTCGGTCTGCTTGCGTGCGGTGATGTCCGACCACGAGCCCACCGCCTCGACGGGAGCGCCGGCGACGTTGCGGATCAAGACCTGCTCAGCGCAGATCCAGCGGCAAGCGCCGCTCTTGTGCAGCAAGCGGAACTCCTCCTCGAGGAAGTCGTCGGCTTGAGACGCCCCGAGGGTGATCCGGCCCTGATCCTCGGGGTGGACCCGCGCCAGCCACCTTCCCGGCGCCAGTGCTTCCGCCGCGGTGTCGCCGGTGAGGCGCTCGATGTTGTCGCTCACCCAGCTGACGACGGCCTGTCCGCCGTCGAGCTCGAGGGTATAGAGCACCGCCGGGCTCGAGGCGACGACGTGCTCGAGCCGCTGTTGCGCCTCGCGCAGCTCGAGCTCCGCGCGCCGCCGCTCGGTGATGTCGCGGAGAATGACCAGGACCTGGGATTCCTCGCCCAGCCGCACCAGGGAGCTCGAGACCTCGGCCGGCACGCGCGCACCGTCGGCGCGCAGCAAGCTCCGGCTGTCGACACGCAGCGCCCCTTCGCTGAGCAGCTCCTGCTGGCGCCGAGCTTCGTCCGCCAGCTCCTCGGGAGCCACGAAGTCCTGGTAGCACCGCCCCACGATCTCTTCTCGCGGCCGCCCGAGAAGGCGCTGGGCCGCGCCGTTCGCTTCGACGACGCGATACGAGAGGTCGAGGATCAGGATGGCCTCGTGGGCCTGCTCCATGAGGGCGCGGTACCGCGCCTCGGAGAGCGCGAGGCGGTGGAGAGAATGGCCGAGCGCGACGGTCTGGCCGAAGTGAGCGGCGAGGTTGCGAGCCAGACCGAGCCAAGCGCTGTCGTCCAGGAGCTGGGTGTCCGAGGCCAGCACCAGCGCCCCGAAGCTCTCGCCCGCCACCTTGAAAGGCACGATGAGAGCGGAGGCGCACCCGAGGCGAGCCAGGAAGTCGCGACTTCCGGCGTCCGCACCGGGCCCGGTGGACGGGAGCGCGACCGGCTCGCCCGCCGCCAGGGCGGAGCGCCCGTCGCCCACCTCGATGACAGTGCAGCCAGCGTTCTCGAGCGCGACCCGCAGCATCTTGCACGTCATGGAGTTGTCAGTATGCCTTAACATACTATTATAGTCAAGGCTTCTTTATCTCTTGCGGCAACTCAGTGCCTTTCTCGCCTGTGCTCTCTGGGGGCGCGGGCTCCGAGGAGAAGTGGACCTGGCGAGCGCGCCGGCGCAGCGCCGTCAGGGCCGACAGGAGAAGGACGACCGTCATCACGATCTCGCGACACTATGCCACCCGCCGGGCGAGCGGCATCGTTGACCCATCGAGGTCGGAATCGACGACGCACGAGGGCCGCGTGTCATCGGGGAAAGGACAGACCGGCGCACCAGGATGCACGCGTCATGCGGCGCCAACTCCGCGGCGGGACCTCTTCTTCCAGTGCTGCCGGTCCTCGCCCGCTGCCGGACCGTTCGCAGCCGTGCGCCGGGAAGCCGCGGCCAGCAGCTTCAGCGGCGCCCTCACCGGCGGCGGCATGAGAGCGACGTTCGGGAACGGTTTCCGCACGAGGGCAAGCCAGGCCTGCCGTCCCCGCTCGCCGTCGGCGAAATCCAGGATCTGCACTCCCGCTCCTCTCGGCTCGTGCAAGTCGCACCGGAGGACCTTGCCGCTGGCCTCGACCACGGAGATCCCTGGCGGCCCTGCCTGGCAGTAGATCCGCATCTGCAGCAGCGTGCCGACGGGCGGCGGCTGATGGATCGCGATGTAGAGACCGTCGGGGCCGGCGTCGTCCACGACGCCTACCTGCTCGCCTGCGAGTGGCGCAAGCTCACAGCGATATAACGCCAAGGTACCCCAGGCACTGAATCGATCACGATTGCGGTGGTCGGCTCCGGAATGGCCGTGCCGACCGCCGGCCGACCGCAGACGCATGGCGTGCCAATCGCCATCGGTGCTTGCCAAGCGCTCGCTCTCACCAGGCAGCGTCGACGCCGGCTCCTCGAGGCGGGGTTCTCGGTCGTCGGCGCCGGCCTCGGGGGCCGTCGGGAGCGTCACATCGCCAGGGTTGGCGGCCCTCGAGCTGCCCATCGGTTCGGCCTCGAGCAGGGCGTGAGCGCTCCGCGTCCGTCGCGACGCGAGGTAGGTAGAGAAACGGGTTCGCATTCAGGGCTTCCTTTCTCGCGCCAGCTTGCGGCGGTCACGCCGCCGGCGGCGAGGAGGCCGCCCTTGCTGGATTCGGCAAGAGTCATCGTACGGTGCCGGCCCAGCGGCCGGCAGCGGCGCGCGACCTCGATTGCTGTCGGAAAGGAGCTCCACTCCCTGTAGGACGAATGCCCACGCGTCCTCGTGGGACGAATGCCCACGCATGGGTGCCGCGGCTCGGCGCGGGATCGACTCAGCGGTCGTTCAGCGGCGGCGGGGCGGGAACTTGGCCGGCGCGTTGCGGACCTGGGCGGCGTCGACGAGGTGGAGCTTCTCGGCGAAGGTGTAGGCGTTCAGGGCCTTGGCGAACTGGTCGGGATCGAGGCCGAGGGCGCGGGCGCGCTCGGCGTAGCGCGGCAGCTCGGAGAGGTAGTCGCCGAGGTGGTGGATGTGGAACGACTCGAGCCGCTGCGGGTCGAGGATGAGGTCGAGGACCACGTTGTAGTGCTCTTCCGGCAGGTCGCGGGTCTCGCGCGGATCGCTCTTGACGACCACGGACTCGTAGAGCTCGAGGGTGCGGGTGAGCTGCTGCGTGTAGTTGTACGGCCCGTGGGTCTTGTCGCTGCGGGCGCCGCGGGTGCGCAGCCGATCGATGACGTCGGGCGGGAGGGTGATGATCAGGCGGTCGGAGCGGCGGCGGCTCGTCATGGGCGGTGACCTGGCGCGGCGTGCGGGTTGGCCACGGGGCTGGCGACGGGGCTGCCCGGCACGAGGCTGGCGGCCGCCGGGTGGGTGGGCGCCGGCCCGGCAGGTGCCGGGCGCGCGGGCGCCGCGGGCGGCGGCTGCGGCAGGCGCCGGCGGACCCGCGCGAGCGCGCGACGGCAGAGCTTCCGCACCGAGTCCGGGCGGCAGCCGAGGAGCTCGGCGGCCTCGCGCGGCTTCAGGCAGAGGCCGTAGCGCACCCAGAGGATCTGGAAGTCGCGCTCCGTGAGGTCGGCGGTCAAGGCTTCGAGGTCGCGGGCCGAGTCCTGGCGCTCCTGCGGCGCGGACTCGCTCGCCGCCAGCTCGTGCGACAGCTGCTCGAGGAAGCGCCGCTCGCGCGTCCGCGCGCGCCAGTACTGGAAGATGGTGATGCGCAGGGTGCCGAGGAGCCAGGCTTCGCGGTTCGCCACGCCGTCCAACTGCTCCCAGGTCCGCAGCAGGGCGACCAGGGCGTCGTGCAGCACGTCCTCGGCGTCCTCGAGCGGCACGCGGAAGTTCGCCAGCATGCGCCGGAGCTTCGGACGCGCGGCCGCCAGGAGCTCGTGGATCTCGACAGCTCCGACGGCGGCGCGGCGGGCTGGCGTGGTCGTCATGGTCTGACCATAACACAGATTCTCTCCGGCGCAAGAGCACGGCAAGGCCGCGGCGGCGAGACGGGCACGGTGAAGCTGGCGAAGCTAG
>DATNKH010000793.1:0-14312 GCA_035603475.1 Thermoanaerobaculia bacterium | reverse complement strand
CCGACTTCGGCTGGACCGCCGAGATGCAGGTCAAGGCCCTGCGCCGCGGCCTGCGGGTGACCGAGGTGCCGGTCTCGTACCGCCGCCGCGTCGGCGTCTCGAAGATCACCGGCACCGTCGCCGGTACGCTGCGGGCGGGCTATAAGATCCTCTGGACGGTGCTGCGCCACTCCATGGGGGGCGGGGGGTCCCAGACCACATGACCGAGCCAGTCCGTTGCACGACCGAGATCGAGGTCCGCTATGCCGAGACCGACCAGATGGCGGTCGTCCATCACGCCAACTACGTGATCTGGTTCGAGCTCGCCCGCACCCACCTGTGCGCCATGTCGGGCTTCACCTATGCCGAGATCGAGAGCCTCGGCTACCTCCTGATGGTCACCGCCGTCGAGCTGCGCTACCGCCAACCCGCCCGTTACGGCGAGACCGTGCAGGTGACCTGCTGGGGCGACCGCCTGGCCAGCCGTGGCGTCAGCTTCTCCTACGAGGTGCGCCGGGGCGACGCGCTCCTCGCCACCGGCCGCACCGAGCACATCTGGATCGCCGTCGAGAGCGGGAAGCCCTGCCGCACGCCCGAGCAGCTCCGCGCGCCCTTCGAGCGCCTGGCCGGCCGCGCCGCCAGCCCGGAGGGCGCGGACGCGGGCTGAGGCCGCGACGGGCTCGATACCGGGAGAAGGTTTGCCAACCGCGGCCATCCACCGGGCGCGGAGTAAGGCGTGATCTCGCCCAACTCACCTTGCGGACCGGTTGCGCTGGAACGAGAGCAAAGTACCGACGGCAGCCAGGAGAAGGATAGTTTCCTGTTCCAGGATCCACGGCTCCGAATGGAGCGGCTGGCCTCCCGCGAGGAACCGCCGCCGCAGCTCGGACCGGACCTCCTGGACGCCCGGTTCACTCACCGCTGCCAGCCTGCCTTCCGCCTCGACCGCCAGGTCCCGCTGGCTCAGAAGGCAGAAGGCATGTAAGCGCAGAAGATTGGCGATGGGGTCGACGATTCGGGTCTCGACCTTGTCCAAAGCTTCCGCCGCCGCCGGTGCCCTGCCGCGCCTCAGGTTGGTGAGCGCCAACGCCGAACGGAAGTAGTCTCGTTGCTCAGGCGTTACTCCCCCAGGGACACCAGCAGAAAAGATCTCTGCCGCCTCGTCGAGCCTACCTCGCCGGAGCAGGATCATTCCCCTGATGTGATAGGCGACCCAGTCATCTTCCGTAACCGGCGCCTGATCCGGCAGACTCGCGAACGCCTCATCCAATCGTCCGAGGCTGACAAGCAACGCGGCCCTGGCGACTCTGGACCACGAATCATGAGGGTGCTCTCGAAGGATCTCGTCGAAAGCTCCAAGGGCCTCGCCCAGGCGGCCAAGAGATCGCAGCACCTCGGCGTGACCAGCCCTCGCTACTATACTGTGAGGGAATCGACCGATCGCCGAATCATAGGCCGCCAAGGCCTCATCCAGACGATTCAGCGAACGCAGCACCTCCGCCCTGCCATTCCTAGCGACCACGTCCTGCGGAAAGGCATCGATCGCCTCCTCATAAGCACTAAGGGCCTCCTCCGGACGATTCATCGACCGCAGCACCTCCGCTCTGCCGCTCCTCGCCACCGCGTCCCGTGGGAAGGCGCGGATCGCCCCGTCATAGGCGACCAAGGCCTCCTCCAGACGGTTCAGCGAACGCAGCACCTCCGCTCTGCCGCTCCTCGCCACCGCGTCCCGTGGGAAGGCGCGGATCGCCCCGTCATAGGCGACCACGGCCTCCTCCAGACGGTTCAGCGAACGCAGTACCTCCGCCCTGCCGTTCCTCGCCACTGCGTTATGTGGAAAGGCGCGGATCACCTCGTCATAAGCGGCCAGGGCCTCCTCAGGACGGTTTAGCGAACGCAGTACCTCCGCCCTGCCGTTCCTCGCCACCACGTCCCGTGGAAAGGCACCGATCGCCTCGTCATAAGCGGCCAGGGCCTCCTCAGGGCGGTTCAACGAACGCAGTACCTCCGCCCGACCGTTCCTCGCCACCACGTCATGTGGAAAGTCACCGATCACCGCGTCATAGGCGGCCAGGGCCTCCGCTGGACGGTTCAGCGAACGTAGCACCTCCGCCCGGCCGTTCCTGGCCACGATGCTGTCGGGAAATTCGGCGATGATGGAGTTGTATTCCGACAAGGCCTCCCCAAGACGGTTCAAGGTCCTCAGCAAGTCCGCGCGCCCACTGCGAGCCACCTCATCCTCGGGAGAGCTTTCGATGACCCCATCGTAAAGAGCGAGTGCTTCGTCCAGCCTGCCCAATGCTCGCAGCGCTTCCGCACGGACGCTGCTTCCCGCGACCAGCTTTCCGAAGGCTATGGCGTTCTCAGAGGCCGCGAGGGCCGCTTCCAAGCTGCCGGTATCGAGCAGCGCATCGGCATACTGAACCCATGACCACGCATCGTCTGGCTTGAGATCCGTCGCGGTTCGGCTGAGCTCCACCTGCAGGTCGGGAAGTGAGAGCGGCTTGGCCTTGATCGCCAGATCGCAAAGGGACATGCAGGCATAGGTAGGATCTTGCCCGCCGCTGGTCTGGAACTCAATGAGCTCGGCCACATACCGCCGGGCACGCGCCAGGTTTCCGTGTTCCATTGCAGCGACGATGGCGGCCTTCTGCGAGTCGACGTCGGCGAGCCGCTTCTGGCGATCGAGCCCACGCCGATAGGGCGGCGCGTCGCCCTCGGCAACGACATCGGCCGCCTCCACCCGTTGTTCCTCTCGGTGCCGATGCTCTCTCTCCTGATGGATCGGTTCGAGCCAACATCTCAAGATCTCTCGGTGGTTCCGGAGCTTCTTGACCTCGGGATTGAGGAGGGCGTCAAACCGGAGGTCGGCCAAATGGCGCCGCGTCTCGCGCGCCAGAACGAGGCTGCGGAACAACCCCTCGCGAACGAATACGGCCTGCGCGTATTCGCGGTCTTCCGGTGTGCCGAACACGGCCGGCGGCACCTGCTGCCAGGCCGCCCGCGCTTCGGCGATCAGCGCCTGGCGTGCGACCAATTCGCTCACCAGGCGTGCGGCGCGTGGCGCGCCCTTGGAACAGAAGTCGAGAGCACCAGCCGGATCGGCGCCGGCCGGCAGCGGCTCGGCGTACAGGATGCTCTCGACAGCCTCGGCAATCCCGGGCCGCGCGAGCAACTCCTCGGTTTCGGCGGCAGCCGTCAGGCGGGTGTCGGCAGTGAGCTCCGGGTCCAACAGGATGAGCATCAGCTGTAAGCCGTCGATGCGGGCCGCGGCTGCCTCGAGCCGCACGGCGACCTCGTCTTGGGTGACGCTCTCCAGGACCTGCAGGTCGCGTGCATCGCCGAAGAGGAAGCGCACCTCTTCCCGCCGGACGACTGGCTCGAGGCCATGGTCGAGGTGCATCGACCGGAGGACCGCGCCGTCGAGCAGGAGCGCCACCCCGGCCTCTCCTGAGATCAGAGCGTCCATCAGGAGACCTCGAGGGAGACTCCGGCCTGGGCCAGGCGGTCGCGCAGCGCCTTGAGCCTCCCCTTGTTGGGCCGGTTGCTGCGGGAACCAGCTGCGACCCGTACCTTCTCGAGGCTGCGACGGGTCAACGTTCCCCAGATGTGCACTTCGACGAACCGGTCCTCCGCGGAGGTCGCGCCCGGCTCCATCAGCACGCGGGGGAACTGCGAGGAAGGAGTATCGACTTGGAGACGCTCGGCGAGCTTGGCGACGCACAGCATGGCACGTTCTTCCCAGGTTGCGCGGAACCCAGGCTCCAGATTATATCTCTGATCCGCGATGAAAATCGCCGAATTGTCCTCGAATAGCGACGCTCGGTGCGCGATCCGATCCTCGCGCAAGACGAGGCAACACTCACCATAGCTCGCCGGCGCGCTCTCGTCCATGCTCAGCGCGGCGAAGCGGATGTGCTTCGCGTTGAGCGAGAAGAGGATCGTATCGGCGATCTGCCGCATGCTGTCCCACTTCTCGCCGGACGGCAGCAGGACCTCGGCCTCGATGAGCCTGTAGTAGGTCGAGTACAAGGCCCGATCCGAGCTGGCCAGGCGCTCGGCCTCCGCGAGGGGACGAGCGATCACCGCCTTCGAGGCGCGGGCCGCGCTCTCGAAGGCTCGCATTACGTCCGTGGCGCCGCGTAGCTCCGCAGCCTCGACGGCGATCTCGTAGCGTCGCGCCAGAGCCGCCCGCTCCTCGGCGTCCTCCGCCTCGCGAACGTTCGGGAAGAGGCTCGGGCGCCCACAGTGCGGACAGGACATCGCGATGAGGGGCACGGGCTCCCCACAGAACTCGCACGCTCTATCCGTCATCTGCTGGAAGGCTATCACCGCCTCCTCCCCCTCCGCCAAGGCGCATCCTGCGTTAGCCTTCATGTGCCAGCGATTGGCTCGCCCCTGCCGCCAGCGCGGAGAGGCACCCGGCGCCTGAGCCCGCCGGCTGAGTCGCAGCGCCGGCCGGCATGTGGGCCAGCCGGCCGGCCGCCAGGTGGGGACTGGACGCCCGGAAAGCAGGGCAATCCGCCGCGCATCGAAGTCCAAGGCGGCGCTCAGCAGCGTACACTGCTCTGGAGCCGCCGCACCCGCGGTGCGCCGGGGCCGGGAGCGTGGGCGAGGAGGCCGCGCCCCGGTCGCGCGCTGCCGGGCGGCGGCGGACAGCGAAGGAGAGAGGATCGTCCTATGAGGAACTACCTGTTCATCCTGGTGGGCCTGGCGGCGGTGATCGGGGTGTGCATCGCGGCACTGCGGGCGACGGCCCGTGGTCCCCGGACCGCCGCGGCGACGTCCGACGTGCAGCCCTGGCTCGCCTTGCAGCAACCCCCGGCGCCCCCGGTCGCCGATGCGGGCGGCCCCGCCGCCGGTGTCGCGCCCGCGGCATACCGCCCCGCCGTGCAGCCGCCGGCGGCGAAAGGAGAAGCCGTGACCGTCATCGACATCCCCGGCAACACCCTGCTCGAACCGGGCGTCGCACACGTCGTCAAGAGCGACGCCGAATGGCGCAAGCTCCTGACCCCCGAGGCGTTCTACATCACCCGCGAGAAGGGTACCGAGCGCGCCTTCTCCGGCGCCTACGACCACAACAAGGCCGCCGGCTGGTACGTCTGCGTCGCCTGCGGCAACCCGCTGTTCAGCTCCGACGCCAAGTTCGACTCGGGCACCGGCTGGCCCAGCTTCTGGGAGCCGCTCTCCCCGAAGAGCATCCGCACCGACAGCGACCGCTCCCTGTTCATGGCCCGCACCGAGGTGCTCTGCGCTCGCTGCGACTCGCACCTCGGCCACGTCTTCGAGGACGGACCGCCGCCGACGCACCTGCGCTACTGCATGAACTCCGCGGCCCTCCGCTTCATCCCGAAGAAGTAGCCACCCCTCTACCAGGCGCCGCGGGGCGTCAGCGGCAGCGCGGCGCCGCGGCGGCGCGGCTCAACGATAGATCTCGAGCCCGCCGCCGCGGAACTGCTCGGACTTCTCGGCGAGGCCGGCGGCGATCGCCTCCTCCTCGGCGAGCTGCTGCTCGGCGGCGTAGCGGCGGACGTCCTCGGTGATCTTCATCGAGCAGAAGTGCGGCCCGCACATCGAGCAGAAGTGGGCGAGCTTGGCGGCCTCCGCGGGCAGCGTCTCGTCGTGGAAGGCGCGCGCGGTGTCGGGGTCGAGCGAGAGGTTGAACTGGTCCTCCCAGCGGAACTCGAAGCGGGCCTTGGAGAGAGCGTTGTCGCGCGCCTGGGCGCCGGGATGGCCCTTGCCGAGGTCGGCGGCGTGGGCGGCGATCTTGTAGGCGATGACCCCGGCCTTGACGTCGTCGCGGTCGGGCAGGCCGAGATGCTCCTTCGGGGTGACGTAGCAGAGCATCGCGCAACCGTACCAGCCGATCATCGCGGCGCCGATCGCCGAGGTGATGTGGTCGTAGCCCGGGGCGATGTCGGTGGTGAGCGGGCCGAGAGTGTAGAACGGCGCCTCGCCGCAGGTCTCGAGCTGCTTCTCCATGTTGACGTGGATGAGCTGCATCGGGACGTGGCCGGGCCCTTCGATCATCGTCTGGACGTCGTGCCGCCAGGCGATGCGCGTCAGCTCGCCCAGGGCGTCGAGCTCGGCGAACTGCGCCGCGTCGTTGGCGTCGGCGATCGAGCCCGGCCGCAGGCCGTCGCCCAGGCTGAAGCTGACGTCGTAGGCCCGCATGATCTCGCAGATCTCGGCGAAGTGCGTGTAGGCGAAGTTCTCCCGGTGGTGCGCCAGGCACCACTTGGCGTGGATCGAGCCGCCGCGCGACACGATGCCGGTCAGGCGCCCGGCGGTGAGCGGCACGTAGCGCAGCAGGACGCCGGCGTGGATGGTGAAGTAATCCACCCCTTGCTCCGCCTGCTCGATCAGGGTGTCGCGATAGATCTCCCAGGTCAGCTCCTCCGCCTTGCCGCCCACCTTCTCGAGCGCCTGGTAGATCGGCACGGTGCCGATCGGCACCGGCGAGTTGCGCAGGATCCACTCGCGGGTCTCGTGGATGTTCTTGCCGGTCGACAGGTCCATCACCGTGTCGGCGCCCCAGCGGATGGCCCAGGTCATCTTCTCCACCTCCTCGTCGATCGACGAGGCGACGGCGGAGTTGCCGATGTTGGCGTTGATCTTGACCAGGAAGTTGCGGCCGATGATCATCGGCTCGCTCTCGGGGTGATTGACATTGGCCGGAATGATGGCCCGCCCGCGCGCCACCTCGTCCCGCACGAAGTCGGGAGTGATGCGCTCCGGGATGGCGGCCCCCCACGCCTGGCCCGGGTGCCGGGCCACGCCGCCGCCCTGCGGCAGCGGGCGCGGGGCAGGGTCGCTCTCGGCGCGCGCCTGGTTCTCGCGGATGGCGATGAACTCCATCTCGGGCGTGACGATGCCGCGGCGCGCGTAGTGCATCTGCGTCACGTTGGCACCGGGGCGGGCACGCAGCGGCCGCCGTGGGTTGGCGAACCGCAGCCCGTCGAGACGCGGATCGGCGGCACGGCGGCGGCCGTACTCGGAGGACACGGTGGGCAGCTCGACGACGTCGCCGCGCTCGAGGATCCATGGCCGCCGCAGCGGCGCGAGCCCGCGGCGCACGTCGATCGCCGCCGCCGGGTCGGTGTACGGCCCCGAAGTGTCGTAGACCAGCAGCGGAGCGTTCGGGATCGCGGCGGCCCCGGCGCCGGCGGCCTCCGCGGCAGCAGCGCCGGCAGGCCCCGCGGCCGGGGCGGCTGCCGGAGATGCGGCCGGCCCGCCGTGGAGCCGGGTCGAAGTGAGCTCGATCTCGCGCATCGGCACCCGCACGTCCGGCCGCGTTCCGGAGACATGGACCTTGCGCGAGGCGGGGAAGGGCTGGCCGCCCGCGGTGGCGCCCGTCTCCGTCTCGGCGGCGGGCTGGACCGGATCGATCATCGAAGGTCTCCTCTCTTGCCGTGCTGGCCGTGCTGGCCGTGCTCGCCGTGCTTGCCGTGCTCGCGGGGCTCGTGGTGCTCACACGGCTGCAAGCTCGCGCCTCCACGAAGCTGGGGCGGCAAAGGCGCTGCGGCGGATGACGGCGGGGACTGCAGAGTGTGCGTCGAGGGCATCGCTTCCCTACGCTGGCATTACCCAGGTCAGGTCTTGAGGGTTGCCCGCGCCGCGGCGCCGGGCTCTCAGCCTCGCGGCTCCCCTAGCTGTGGTGATGTTACCGCGATTCAGGCTGCCGCGCGCAGGGTGCTCCCCTATGGCACAGGAGCGGGTCGAGGGCGCGCGTCCACTGGCCCGCATTCCAGCCCCACGCTTGGACGGTCTCAGGGGCAATGCATTATCATAGGAGTTCCATGAACGCCAAAAGCTTCCCCCAGGGCAGGCTCTTGCGGCCTGGCGTCGCGAACTGCCCATTCGTCGTCTACTCGGACGAGTTCCTGGAGGTGCTGGGGCCCGAACCGCGCCTCGAGCTCGTGGTGGCCACCGACGCCCACGAGGGTCCGGTCTACGTGAAGGAGCAGGATGCTCTCTTCTTCACGACGGTGCCGCAGAACGTCAACGTGCCGGCCCCCGGCTACAAGACGGTGGCGATCAGCAGGCTGGACCTCGCCACCGCGCAGGTGACGGTCGTGCGCCAGCCCTCCAACACGGCCAACGGCATGACCCTCGACCGCGAGGGCCGCCTGGTCGTCTGCGAGCAGGGCACCATGTCCAGCCCGGCCGCCATCAGCCGACTCGATCCGCGGACCGGTGCCCGGGAGAGCCTGGTCGAGCAGTGGTTCGGCCTGCCGTTCAACTCGCCGAACGACGTCGTGGTCAAGAGCGACGGCAGCATCTGGTTCACCGACCCCAGCTACGGCTTCCTGCAATCGTTCAAGCCCGCACCGAGCGTCGGCGACTTCGTGTATCGATTCGATCCGGCGACCGGCAGCCTCGCGGTGGTGGCCGACTCCTTCAACAAGCCGAACGGGCTGGCCTTCTCGCCGGACGAGAGCATCCTGTACGTCAACGACAGCGCCGCGATCCAGGGCCCGGGCCCGTATCACGTCGATCTGCCGCACCACATCCTGGCCTTCGACGTGATCGGCCACGCACACCTGGCCCATGCCCGCCTGTTCGCCGTCGTCACTCCCGGCATCCCGGACGGCCTGAAGGTGGACGCTGCCGGCCGGGTGTATTCGTCGTCCGCGGACGGACTGAAGGTCTACAACCCTGCCGGCGACCTCATCGGCGCGATCCTGGTCGACAACGTGTCCAACTTCACCTTCGGCGGCCAGCACCGCAACGTCATCTACATCCTCAACGACACCGCGATCCATGCCGCCCACCTGAAGGCGCAGGGCTAGTGTCCCGCTCGGCTGGCCACCAGGCCGCCGGCTCTCGGCGCCGGTCGCACCACCACACCCAGAGGACGAACAGCTAGATCGTCAGGCCGCCCCAGGCCAAGGTGCGCACGTCGGGTGGCGGCGGACCGAGCGCGGCGGCGAGCCAGAAGCCCGGCAGCGCCAGCAGCAGCAACCACGTCGCGTAGCGGCCGGCGGCGCCTCCCGGCTGCGGCGGCCGCGTCCGGCGCAGGTAGAGCGCCGCGCCGCCGAGGTAGAGCGCCAGCTCGAGCGGCAGGGCCACGGCCGGCACGTTCCACAGGCCGAGGCCGACGTAGGGGCCGCGCGGCAGCAGCGGCAGGTCCGGGCGGTAGACCAGCAGGTCGAGCACTCAGTGACTCAGCACCCCGAAGCTGAGCAGCCCCGCCAGCCCCCACCGGGCAGACGGCCTGAGCAGGCCGTAGAGCGCCGCGAACGCCACCGACCAGACGCAGGCGCCGAGCAGGCTGTGGGTGATTGGGTAGCCGTAGAAGTCGAGCGGCGTCAGGCGCGTGATGCCGGGGGCAGCGCACCGTTCTTCTCAGAGCATAGCGGCAGCCTCCGCGACAGACGCCCGGTCGCACGCGCCGCTAAAACGTCGCTCTCAGCTCCACGGCTTCGCCCTTCTGCGCCTGTATCCGCGCTGGTGACGAACTCGCGACGCTTGCCCTTCCTTCCAGACTCCCTTATCATATACTTTCGCGGTTATGGGAGTCACGAATTCGCCGCATCTCACCGACCGGGGGAACACGCGCATTGACCCGCTATTCGAGCAAGCCACAGGCTGTCCAAAAAACGCAACAGCAGCACGTTATAACCATAAAGCAAATTGCGCATGGTGGCAGCTACTCTCTGCGGGGCCGCCTCCGTAGGGACTTCAAGGAACTCCTTACCAAGCTCCGAACCGTCCAAAAGCAGCATGACCTTCTCAGGCAGCTTGATCGCGCAATCCTTGAGTCTACCTCTTCGGCAGATAACGTCCTAAAACAGATCATCAACGAAGGACGAGGCTACACGGATTCGAATCATGGCCAAATCGTCCTCATCAAGCGCCACCGCTTCATCGTGAAGGTCAGCTCCGAGCCCGAAAGAGTCAATCAGGAGATCCCGCGTGATGCGTCCCTCTGCGGCACCGCGCTGCGTCTAGCCCACGACATCCAATGTCCTGACGTGTCCAAGCTGCCGCACGATCAGTACGTGCGTTTTCATGACTTGACCAGAAGCGAGATCGTCTTACTTATGCGGCCCGAAAAAGGATCCCGAGTTTTCGGAATGCTTACTTTCGAGCGCGAGCAGGTCGGTGCCTTCGACGAAGACGCCATCGAGTTCGCTCGACTGCTTGCCGGCCAAGCTGCCATCGCCATCGCGCAGGAACGAATCTGGAAGAGCGTAGAACTGCTCCACAGCGCCAGCACCGGAGAGCTAACTCTCGAAGACGCCTATCGCGAGATCCTCAACTCGGCACTTGAGGTCCTGAACTTCGAACACGGCCAAGTCCTTCGTGCAGAGGAGAAGGAACTCGTAGTTATTGCCAGCAGTAGGGAATCGGACATCGGAGTCAGAGTTCTCCCAGAGAGTTCAGTTTGCGGTCGATATCTCATGGCCGAAGGAGGCCGCACCATCCTGACCATCCACGACATCAGCAAAGGACCATACGCCGCCTTTTATTTGCCCCTACTCACGACGCCAGAGGGACGCATGCGGAGCGAGATGATCGTGCCTCTCGTCAAGAGCGGTCAGCTGATCGGTGCGCTCAACATCGAAAGTCCTCGCGTGGCGGCGTTCACCGAGTTCGACTCCAAGGTTTTGGAGCTCCTCGGCGATCTATTGATTCGCTCGCTCTCGGCGACTTTTTCTCGCCGCATTGCCCTGAATCGCGAGCGCGTCGAGGCCGCTAATCTTGCAATGACACAGCTGGGGCACGTCGCCCAGAGCTTCCTGCACGGCTTCGGTAGCATGATCGGTGACGTGAGAGGCAACCTGGCCTACTTGCGGGGATTGCTCGGTACCGACCTTGCGGTTGAAGTAAAACCGGGTATCTCGGTACAAGCATTTCTTGAAAGCCAAGCTCGCACCCTAAAAGATGGCGCCGCCATTCTAGACGAGTTCTACGACAGGTTCAACCCCGCTGACCCCAAATTCCAACCGAAGCGCATGAACTTGACTGAGGTCGCCAATCGCGCCGTGCTGAGATTCCTAGAGAAAAACCTAAAGTCGATCGCCATAGACTTTCCAAGTGCGCCTGGCCTCGACGACAACATTGCCCACGATTGTATGCTTTCAGACATCATCTACGACGTCGTCGACAACCTCCTCAACAATGCCGTTGACGCCATTCAAGAGCGCCAAGAGCATGAAGCCTTTGACGGTTTGATTCGTGTTGTAGTCTCCCTTCCCGATCCCTTTTTGGCAAGGCTGACGATCATCGACAATGGAGCAGGAATCTCGCCGGAGAACCACAAGAACGTATTTGAGTTTGGCTTTTCAACCAAGACCTCGGAGCGTTCCAGCAGAGGAATAGGACTATGGTTTTGCGAACTATACGTCCTCCAACGAGGAGGCACCATCTCGTTTCATGCCAATGATCTCGGCGGCCACGGAACCGTATTCGAACTTCAGTTTCCCACGGTCGTGGCTACAAGCGCACCCTGAAGAAGTGAGGATTCAGAATGCTCAGAAAAGTCTTGGCTATCGACGATGAACTTACTTGGCGAGAAAACTTTCGCCTTTGGATCCCCACCACTGTTGCCGAGGTCCACGTTGCGGCAACTCCACGTGAAGCCGTAAATAGCCTGCGCCGACAACATTATGACGTGGTGCTGCTTGATTTGGCCATGACGAAGGATTCAGCAAACAGGGACAATCGAGATGTGCAGGAATATCTCTCTACGCGCTTCGAGGGCACTCTCTATATCATTATTTCCGCTACTATCAGGAAGGCGGAAGTGCGCGACTCAGTCATTCGAAAAAATGCCTTCAACGTAATCTTCAAGCCCGAGGCTGATCCCGACACCGTGGTCGAAGCCCTCCTCGCTGCATTCGAAGCAATAGGAGATTCGACGACGCGCTTTATCGCCGAAGCTAAACAAAAGCTGATTGGCGGCTTGGCCTTCGAATCCGAGCTTATCAGGGCTCTTCAGACTAAGGGTGCACCCGGCTTCAGCCGATTGATGGACTCCGTATTGCGGAGGGTGGCGCCGGTGGCCAGGCATCGCTTTCGGCCGCAACTAGCGATCGTGGATCAGGTCGTTCTTGGCATTCTCTGGAGTCGACAACTGGGCCGTGCGATATCTCTCACGCTAGCGCATGAATCGGTGCCTCGCGAGCAGGCCAACGTCTACCTGTCCCACTGGCTCGGCTATGATGAACGACGGATCCTACATGAGGAGGTTTACCATCATAACGTGTGGGTTCAGATCGCAGAGGAAGCCAGCCTCGCGGATGATCTTTTCGAGCTATCGCCAATCGCAGGATTGACTAACGACCCGCACTGACCGACAGCTATGGATCTGCCGTATGATCTCTTGGATGCGTTTGATCCTAAAGGAGGACTGGGAGTTATCGCATTTGTAGGGTCCGGGCCTTCCATCAACTGCGGGCTACCGTCATGGCCAGATCTGTTACGGGAGGTAGCTATTGAGGTGGGCCTCGAGGCCGATGTGCGTTCGTCCCTGAAGGACAACAGGTTCCTCGACGTAGCCCAATATCTTGCTCGCTCCAGAAGTGAAGCTGCTGTACAGGAGAAGGTTAGCTCCATCCTCCGGAGAGGTCATCGACCACCGGGCGCCCTGCACAGGGGAATCGTTGAGGTTCCGTTCTCCGGAATCATCACTACCAATTATGATCTCTTGCTCAGCGACGCCGATGAACGCGGGCGGTTCTCACGGCCGATTTCGCATCGTACCAGCCCGCTCTTCAGTCATCTCCAGAGACAGTTTGTCTTTCATCTTCATGGTCATATTGATGATCCAGCGAGCATCGTGGTAACGAAGAGCAGCTATGACCGGTTTAGCGCTGGAATCAACCGAGAGGCGGTTCAGTTCATGCGCACGGTGTTTCAGACGCACCTGGTACTCTTCCTTGGTTTCGGTTTTCGTGACCAGAACGTCGACATGATACTGCGCGAGATGCAAGACATGGGAGCTGTATCAGAATGGAGCGTTTTTGCCTCGGTCCCCGTACCTGACCCGGCGAGTCCCGACAAGGTCCTGGAGTCCGCGCTGCGCTACCGGTCAGTGAATCCTATTTTCCTTGCCGAAGGGCGGGACTATGGGGCTGAAGCGATGGCCGGATGGCTTGGCTCAGTAAGCCGAGCTACTGGGGCGATAAGACGGGCACGACTTCGACCCTTCATCGAGGAGCCACAATGGTCCCTGGCAAGCGATGTGAAGAGATTACTGTCGGAGGATGACTATCAACCGCATATCCGCAAGGCGATCGGCGAACTGGTCGATCGTCCGGATTTGAAGCGCTTCATTTCAGGTAGATTCGACGAGTTTGCCGTTACGGAGCTTCTCGGGCGTATCGATCTGCACGAGGCGCGGTATCTTTTTGTCGAATTGAACCGCTCCAAGCGGAGCCCTTCCTTGGAGAAGCTACTTTCTGCGTTGCCGCCCACCTAAGCGCCATCGGCTGCCAAGTAGTGCAGCCCTCCTCTCTGGGCAGTCTGACGCTCCTTGCATGCCACTCCGGTCGAATCGTCGCGAGCGGCAGTATCTCGCGGTCTTGGCCGAGGTGGTAGATTCCCTGCCGGAGGGACTAGTATGGCGCGCTCAGGGACGCTCGGCTGGATCCTTTGGACAGGAGTTTCGGCCACGATTCTGGCTGCCGGCACCGCGCGGGGCGCCGCTTGGACATCAGACAGCGACGTTTCTCGGCCGCCTGTCATCCCGGAACCCTCCCTTGCCGCCGCCCCCCCGGCAGCCGCCTCCGCCGACGTCCCCCGCGAGTGGCTGACACCGGCGGAGGCAGCCGGCTTCGAGGCGACGCCGGACTACGCGGAGACCATGGCGTTCCTGCGGCGGCTCGCCGGCCGGCTGCCGGAGATGCGCCTCGAAAGCTTCGGCCGCTCCGCCGCCGGCCGGCCGCTGCCGCTGGTCATCGTGTCGCGCGAGCGGGCGTTCACCGCCGCGGCCGCCCGCCGCCTCGCCAAGCCGATCGTGCTGATCCAGAACGGCATCCATCCCGGCGAGATCGACGGCAAGGACGCCTGCCTGATGATCCTGCGCGACCTGGCGCTCGGCCGCCGGCGCGGCCTCCTCGACGGCGCCACCCTGCTCATCGTGCCGATCTACAACGTCGACGGCCACGAGCGGATCTCGCCGTACAACCGTCCGAACCAGGACGGTCCCCATCGCGGCATGGGCTTCCGCACGAATGCCGCCGGCCTCGACCTCAACCGCGATTACGTCAAGGTCGTCTCGCCCGAGGCGCAGGCCATGGTCGGCCTGGTGGTGGCCTGGCGGCCCCACCTGTTCGTCGACAACCACGTCACCGACGGCGTCGACCACGACTGGGTGCTCACCT
>DATNKH010000792.1:0-2810 GCA_035603475.1 Thermoanaerobaculia bacterium | reverse complement strand
TTCGACGGGCTCGCCGCCATCCACGACCGGCGCGACATCCACGACGGCGGCGACGCACGCTGCGGGGCCGACGGGATCGCCCAGCTCGATGAGCTCGGCGGTCTCGACGCCGTCGACGAGGGCCGCGGGCTCGACGGCCGTGGGCGAGCCGGTGCGCCCGGCGGCGGGCACCGGGCCGAGCACCGGCACCGGCGGCCAGGGCCAGACCTCCGCCAAGCCGCCTCCTGCGCCTCCCCTGCCGCGTCCGCTCGCGCCCCTCTCTACCGCGGAGCGCGAGTCCATGGCGCGCTCCGAGAGGCTGCTCGCCGCCACCGCGATCCCCGACCTGCGGGAGGCCCTGCGGCTCGCCCGCGAGCTGGCCGACGCGCACCCCGACTCGAAGGAGGCCCAGTACCTGGCCGGGGCGGCCGCCTACCGGAACTCGCGCTGGCCCGAGGCCGCCGCCTACTTCCGGCGCGGCGGACCGCCGGGCGACGATCACCCCGAGCTGCTCTTCTACATGGCGGTCGCGTTCTACGAGGTGGGCGATCAGCCGGGAGCCGCGTCGGCCCTCAAGCGGTCGCTGCCGAACCTGCAGAAGACCCCCTTCGTCGAGAGCTATGTCAAGCGCATTCTCGGGCAGTAACCGAGGTAGTCAATCGGTGTCCCTCTGCCGATGACAGCGGTTATTAGGCGCCAACGGCCCTTTTGGCATATAATAGGTCTGTTCCCTACGCCAGCAGCGTGCAGCAGCGTGGTCGAACGCTGGGAGGCCGGGCTTCTATGAGACCGAAGAGAAGAGAGCGATGAGAGAACGCAGCCCAAGCGACTTCCCGATCCTGGCGCTCGCCGCCGTCTTCCTGGCGGCCGCCGGCGCGATTGCATTGACCGCGCCGCTCGCGGCGCAATCGCCGTCCATCACCGTCCCACAGGTGAGCTGCTTCCGCTTCGCCGACAACCAGGTCGTCCGCGCCACGACCCTGGGCGAGCCCGGCGGCGCCACGGCGCGGCTCTATTTCCAGTGGACGGACCACCCCTACTACTACTGGGTGGACTTCGAGCATGACGGCCCGGGCCGGTACTGGGTCACGCCGCCGAAGCCGGAGACGCGGAACAAGGAGATCGAGTACTACGGCGCGCTGCTCGACGGCACCGGCCGCCAGATCGCCCGCTCGCAAGTCCTGAAGTCGAAGGTCACGTCCGACTGCCAGATCAAGCTGACCCCCCAGCAGCTGGGAGCCGCGCAGAACCTGACCATCGGGGAGACCTCCGACAAGCAGCACAACAACCGGGTGAACGGGTTCCTCTGCGACGGCATCGTCACCCGGGTGAACCCGGAGAACATCAAGCGCGCCGACGAGACCTGCCGCACCTGCGTCGTCGCCTGGTGGCTGCGCAAGGAGCTGTTGATCCCGGTAGCCGGCGTGGCCGGCATCACCGGCATCACCTCGGTCGTGGTCGACAAGCCGGAGCCGTCGCCCTCGCGGCCTTAGTCTTCCAGCGCAAGCCAGTCGCCCCCGCACGGCCCCCCGCTGTCCCATGATGGGGAGGTGGCTGCACTCCGCTTTCTGGCGAACCGGACCGCCGCTCGCCCGGACTCACCCTGACAACCACCACTTCGGGCTTGGCCGACGCGGGCCACGCCCCGGGGAGATGCCACGTCGTGCACAAGACACTAACCTTCCCCACTCCTGAGCCGGCCGGACATGCCGCCGCGCCCGTGACCGACCGGCCGATCGAGCCGCACGGCGATGCCCTGATCGAGCCGCACGGCGACCGCCTGATCTTGCCGCACGGCGATTCTGTGATTGAGCCGCACGGCGATGCCCTGATCTTGCCGCACGGCGGCAAGCTGGTCGACCTCCTGGCGGCGCCGCCCAGGGCGGCCGAGCTCCGGGCCGCCTCGCGCGACTGGCCCTCGTGGGATCTGACGCCGCGGCAGTTCTGCGACCTCGAGCTGCTGCTCAACGGCAGCTTCTCGCCCTTGACCGGCTTCCTCGGGCGGGCCGACCACGACTCGGTCTGCCAGCGCCTGCGCCTGGCCGACGGCACCCTGTGGCCGATCCCGATCACCCTGGACGTCCCGCGCTCGCTGGCCGACGCGCTGGCACCCGGCCGCAGCGTGCTCGCCCTGCGCGACCCCGAGGGCGTGATGCTCGCGGCCTGCCACGTCGAGGAGCTGTGGGAGCCCGACCTCCGTGCCAGCGCCGAGGCCGTCTACGGCACCACCGATCCGCTCCACCCCGGCGCCGCCTACCTGCTCGAGCGCACCCACCCGGTGTTCGTCGCCGGGCGCCTCGAAGGGCTGCAGCTGCCGGCGCACTACGACTTCCGCGCCCTGCGCCTGACGCCCGCCGAGCTGCGCGCCGAGATCGCCCGCGAGGGCTGGCGGCGAGTGGTGGCCTTCCAGACCCGCAACCCCATGCACCGCGCCCACTGCGAGCTGACGCTGCGCGCCGCCAAGGAGCTGCAGGCGAGCCTGCTGATCCACCCCACGGTCGGCATGACCAAGGCGCGCGACCTCGACCATTACACCCGCGTGCGCTGCTACCAGGCGATCCTGCACCGCTTCCCGCAGCACACCGTCAAGCTGGCGCTGCTGGGCCTTGCCATGCGCATGGGCGGCCCGCGCGAGGCGCTGCTGCACGCCATCATTCGCCGGAACTTCGGCTGCACCCACTTCATCGTCGGCCGCGACCACGCCGGCCCCGGCAAGGACTCGACCGGCAAGCCGTTCTACGGCCCCTATGACGCCCAGGAGCTGCTGCGCGCGCGCCAGCAGGAGCTGGGGGTCGAGATGGTGCCGTTCCAGCAGCTGGTCTACGTCGAAG
>DATNKH010000791.1:0-43067 GCA_035603475.1 Thermoanaerobaculia bacterium | reverse complement strand
CTCGTCGGCCTCAAGAAGCAGTCGCCGATCCGGGTGCGGGACGCGCAGCGGCTGTCGCCGCACTGGAACTGGAGCGAGGGGCACGCGCCGTACCTCGCCCGGTACTTCCTCGACGTCGCCCGTCCCCTGAAGCTCGCCACGGCGCCCGGCGGGCAGAAGTATCTCACCGGCGACGAGAAGGTGCTCCGTCGCGGCAGGCTCGTCTTCGCCCAGAACTGCGCGCACTGCCACTCCAGCAAGCAGCCGCCGCCGCCCATCCAGCCGAGCTCGCCCGAAGGGCAGACATGGTTCGAGCAGGAGGTGATGAAGCCGGACTTCTTCGACGGCAACTTCCTCTCCGCCGAGATCCGCGTGCCGGTCACCGTGGTCAAGACCAACGCCGCGCGCTCCGTCGCGTCGAACGCGATTCGCGGTCACGTCTGGGACAACTTCTCGTCGGAGACCTACAAGACGCTGCCGCGGGTCGGCTCGATCCGGGTGTGGGACCCCTTCACCGGCAAGGACACGGCCTGGGAGGTCCCGGACGGCGGCCGCGGCTACTACCGGCCGCCCTCGCTCGTCGCCATCTGGTGCAGCGCACCGTTCTTCCACAACAACGCCCTCGGCAAGCCCGTGCCCGCGGTCGACGTCGACTCCCGCATGACGGCGTTCAACGACGCGATCGAGAAGCTGCTGTGGCCCGAGAAACGGCTCGGCAAGGACTCGATCTGGCGCACCACCGCGGAGAGCTCCATCAAGATCCCGAAGTCGTACGCGGCCTGGGCGGGTGAGCTCGCCGACCCGGACGGCTTCATCCACGTCGGACCCATCCCGAAGGGGACCCCGATCAACCTCATCGCCAACACCAACCTCGAGCCGCGAGGGCTGACCAAGCAGGTCGACCTCATCCACCTCCTCCACAACACCCTGAAGGCGCTGCGCGACGTCAAGAAGAAAGGGCTCACCGGCGACCAGGCGACGCAGTGCCTCCTGGCGCTCGTCCCCGACTTCTACAAGCTCAACTCCTGTCCCGACTTCATCGAGGACGAGGGCCACTACTTCGGCGCGGACCTGCCCGATCGCGACAAGCGCGCGCTGATCGAGCTCGTGAAGACCTTCTGAGAGCGACGAGAGCGACCAGGGCGACGACAGCGACGAGGGCGACCAAGATGCCGAACGATCCGCAGCATCCCGATTTCGATTACATCGTCGTCGGCTCGGGCGCCGGCGGCGGGCCGGTGGCGTGCAACCTCGCCAAGGCCGGCTACAAGGTCGGCCTGATCGAGGCGGGGCAGGAGCCCGACACGACCTCCTATCCGGTGCCAGTCTTCCACACCTACGCGTCCGAAGACCCGGCGATGTCGTGGGAGTTCTACGTCCAGCACTACAGTCAGAACCCGCAGCGCGACTCGAAGTACCGTGCCGACAAGGGCGGGATCTTCTATCCCCGCGCCGGGACCCTCGGCGGCTGCACGTCGCACAATGCCATGATCACCGTCTACGGGCATGGCAGCGACTGGG
Source organism: Thermoanaerobaculia bacterium (assembly GCA_035603475.1). Lineage (GTDB taxonomy): Bacteria > Acidobacteriota > Thermoanaerobaculia > Multivoradales > UBA5704 > JASLEW01. Next base: position 41,567 of record DATNKH010000791.1, on the reverse strand, counting down.
ACCACATCGCACGGCTCACCGGCGATCCCTCGTGGGCGGCGGACAAGATGCGCGCCTACTTCGAGCGCATCGAGTCCTGCGGCTACGTGCCGCGACCCGGCGCCGGCCAGCCGAACCCGACCCGCCACGGCTGGGATGGCTGGCTCCACACCACCGGCCCCGAGCTCTCGCTCGTCTTCGGCGACCCGGCCCTGATCGAGACCATCCTCGGCGCCATCTTCGGGGCGTGGAAGGAAGGGGTCACCGGTCCGCTGCCCCAGCTCTTGCCCCAGGACCCCAACGACTGGCGGACGCCGCAATTCGAAGGGATCTGCTTCGCGCCGGCCGCGACCCTCGGCGGCCGCCGGGTGAGCACGCGCGAGCTGATCGATCAGACGCGCGCCGTGCATCCGCAGCAGCTCGTCGTCAAGATGAGCAACCTGGCGACGAAGGTCCTCTTCGACGCCGACATGCGCGCGATCGGTGTCGAGTGCTGGGAAGGCCAGCATCTCTACCGGGCCGACCCGCGGGCCGTCGCCAATCCGCAGGCCGACGACGACTACGACGTCGTCCGCTACTACTGCGCCCGCGAGGTGATCCTCGCGGGCGGCGCCTTCAACTCGCCGCAGCTGCTGATGCTCTCCGGCATCGGGCCGCGTGCGCACCTGGAGCAAGTCGGGATCACCTGTCTCCTCGATCGGCCGGGCGTGGGAACGAACCTCCAGGACCGTTACGAGGTGGGCGTCGTCACCGAGATGAAGCAGGATTGGAAGCTGCTCGCCGGCGCGACCTTCGCGCCGCCGCTGCCGAACCAGCAGGGCGATCCCTGCTACGTCGACTGGCAGAACGGCAAGGGGGTGTACACCACCGGCGGCGCCGTCCTCGGCATCATCAAGAAGTCGGCGCCGGAGCGCCCCGATCCCGACCTCTTCATCTTCGCTCTCCCGGGCAAGTTCTATGGCTACTTTCCCGGCTACTCGCAAGAGGTCGAGCGGACGAAGAACTACCTGACTTGGGCGATCCTCGCGGCGCACACCAACAACACCGCGGGCTACGTGCGCCTGCGCTCGGCGAGCCCGCTCGACAGCCCCGAGATCCACTTCAAGTATTTCGACGAGGGGAGCGACACGCAGGGGAACGACGCCGAATCGGTGGCGAGCGGCGTCGAGTTCGTGCGGCGGATCTCGCAGAAGAGCTCGGCCATCAAGCAGGAGACCGACCCCGGGCCGGCCGTGGGGACGCACGCCGAGGTCGTCCAGTTCGTCAAGGACAACGCCTGGGGCCACCACGCCTCCTGCACCAACCCGATGGGCCCGGCGACCGATCCGAATGCCGTCGTCGACAGCAACTTCCGCGTCATCGGGACCCAGAACCTGCGCATCGTGGACGCCTCGGTCTTCCCCCGCATCCCCGGCTTCTTCATCGTCACCCCGATCTACATGATCGCCGAGAAGGCCAGCGACGTGATCCTCGCCGACGCGAGACCATGAGGGCGACCCGGGGTCACTGCTTTGGCGGCGGCTCCGATCCTGCAGCGACTTGCGTTCCTGACCGAATCCTATGGGCGTCGAGGCAGACCTGAAGCGTGATGATGGCGCCTTCCCGGTTCGACGGTCCATCAACTGGGCGCCACTTTTTGGCTTCGATGTCTTCATCTCATACAAACGACAGGAGGTCTCGAGATATGCAGCAAGTCTTGAGCGGCAGCTCCGGGGGAGGGATATCCATTGCTTCCTCGACGACCACGACCTTCCCGCAGGATCGCCTCTCGCTGATACGGTGCGCACTGCACTACGTCGCAGTAGAGCGCTGGTCATCGTGGTTTCGCCCGGAAGCCTGCGATCGCAATACGTGTTGAACGAACTCCGTGTCTTTGCGACCTACTCGCGACAGATCATTCCAATCCGCTTGGCCGCTTCGCGGCCTTTGCTGATAGACGCTCCGCCTGCCGGCTCTGCTCCGGGCCCGTCGGTGCAAATGATCTTGCAACAGACGGACCGTGTTTGGATTGACGAGCGCGAGGAGGTTACAGGACTAGACGATGCGTCGCCTGAAGTAGTTGAGAGAATCGTCGCTTTCTTTGGCTTCTTCCGGGCGAACAGGCGACGCAGAGTCTTCCTGGGCGGTCTTCTCGCTGTCATTCTAGCTGGTGCGCTCGTAGCGGCGTTTGAGGCAGCGATCGCCAATCAACAAAGGCGGGCCGCGTTTTCCCGGCAATTGGCGGCCCAGTCGGATCAGCTGCGGGGCCAACCCTTCGCGCTAGAGACCAGGGTGCTGCTTGCGATTGAATCAATGCGCTTGCTTCCGAGCATAGAAAACGACCAGGCCTTACGCGAGTCTTTGTACCATTTACGGCGACCGCTATTCGCGAACAAATCGGCCGACACGATTACAGCCTCGGCATTTGGCGCCACCGGTCTTGTCGCGATAGCGCGCGGAGATCGCTCTGTGCATGTGTTCGATGGCCGTGCGGGTACTGAGGTGGCACATTGGATTGGGAACGCCAAGGTCGTATCTTTGGCCTTCTCCCCTAACGGTAAAGCGATAGCTGCGGGAACTCTCGAAGGTTCGTCACGTCTTGTTGAGCTGGACACCGGGAAGTCAATCGCCCAGTTGGCGGGCCAAGAAGGAACTTACCTTACAGCCCTGAGCGGGACTGGGCGATGGCTGGCGAGAGCGAGCAGGAGCGGCACACTATCCGTGGTGGATCTCTCTACTGGCAAAGAAGCGGTGCGTCACGGACAGCCGCGCTACATCTCTGCGCTTGCTTTCAGCCCTGATGAGCTGTGGATAGCCGCGGGAAGCGATGACGGCATTGTGCAGGTACTCGAGATAGGCGGTGGGAAGAGAATCGCTCTCGCGCTCCACAGCGGCGGTGTCACTGCCCTTGCATTCAGCCCGGACAGCCGATGGATCGCCAGCGGCGGTTGGGATGGAACGGCAAGAGTTGCCGGCATCGCGGATGGTAAAGAATTACCACGCCCGGACCCCAGCGGATGGCGAGAGCGCGTGGCTTCCGCTGGCGGAGAACCGTTCTCCGTCATGGGTGGGGTTCGCGCGCTCGTGTTTAGTTCAGATAGTCGTTTGGTTGCCACTGGAAATAATGACAGCACAGCACGGGTCTTCGAGCGTTCGACGGGCAAGGAGCTTTTACGACTGGCGCATCGGGATTTCGTCGACTCAATTGCATTCAGCCCTGATGCTCGCTGGATCGCAACGGGCAGCCACGACGCCACAGCTTGTATCTTCGAGACATCGGGCGGTAGGGAGGTGGCTCACCTCAACCAGCAAGGCCCGGTACTCCTGGTCGCCTTTAGCGCGGATGGTCGCAGGCTTTTCATAGGAACGGGAGGCACCCTGAGCGCGCTCCAGGCTTCTGATGGTCGCGAGGTAACACGGCTTCCGGAGCAGAACCTGCTTACGACCGTGCGATTCAGCCCTGATGGGCGCTGGCTCGCGGTGAAGAGTTATGATGGTCAGTCTATCGAAGTTATCGATATAGCGCTTGGCGAGATCGTCCTGCGCTTGCCGCGTAGAGATCTCCTGGCGGCAATGACTCTTCAACCGCTTGACCTCGCCAGCTTCAAGCCTACCGGGAAGCGATTACTGTATCTCGGCGAGGGTGAGCCCGCTGCCTTTAGCGGTGACGGTCGGAAAGTGGCGATCGCCGACGACGACGGCGCTCGGGTCTTCGCAGTTCCAAGCGGCAGGAAGTTGGCGCAATTGGCCGAGAAGGAGGTCGAGGCCGTCTCGTTCAGTCCAGATGGCCGCTGGGTGGCAAGCGCGAGTGCAGATGGTGAAGCCCGTGTCTCAGCAGCGGCGAATGGCGCGATCGTGTTCGCCTGCAAACTTGGGGAAGGCTTGGGCGCCATGCTCTTCAGCCCTGATAGTCGCCTCGTGGCTACCGCCGGTGGAGACCACGAGGTGCATATCTTCGACGTTCTGCGTGGGAAGGAAGTCGTTCGCCTGCAGCATCGAAGCGCGGTTGAAGTCTTGGCTTTCAGTGCTGACAGCAGTCGCTTGGGCACTGGCTCGTCAGATGGTACGGCACGCGTGTTCCTTGCCTCCACTGGCCGCGAGGTTTGGCACCTGAGCGAGCACTCCAGTGTCGGCGCCGTCGCATTCAGCCCTGATGGGCGCTGGCTTGCCACCGGAGTCGGTCGCATGGCGCATGTCTTTGAGACGGCAAGCGGTAAGGAGGTTGCGCGGCTGGCGCACCAGGCCTCGGTAACGTCGTTGACCATCAGCCCCGATAATGTCTCTGTCGCCAGTGCCAGCAGTGACTACACTGTACGAGTGTTCCAGGCAGCCACAGGCCGCGAGCTGTCGCGCATCAATGTGGACGGACGTGTTAAAGCGATGAACTTCATGGAGGAAGGCCGCATTCTTCAAACTGCCTCGTCCGGCAGGTTGGAGTCCGAAGCAGTAACCTCGGCAAGATCAGATTACGTCTCGGTGCAGCGAGACCTGTTGCGGCCCGAAGAGTTGATTCGAGAAGCCTGTTCAAGGCTGACTCGCAACCTGGGTGAAGAACAATGGAAGCAGTATTTTGGCGACAGACCTTATCGGAAGACGTGCTCACGGCTTCCCTGACCGTCCTGGTTCATTCCTTGCGGGCTGTGGCCCAGGGGGCGGCTCCGATCCCATCAGACCCCCTGCAGCAGCTCGAGCAGCTCGGCGCGGGTGAAGATCTTCGCGAGCGCCGGATCGTCGTGTTGTACGACGCTGTCCATCAGCCGGCGCTTGCGCTCGATGATCGCGGAAACTTTCTCTTCGAGCGTGCCTTCGGTGAGCAGCTTGAAAACCTGCACGGCGCGGCGCTGGCCCAGGCGGTGCACGCGGTCGGTCGCCTGGTCCTCGCGGGCGGCGTTCCACCAGCGGTCGTAGTGGATGACGGTCGAGGCGGCGGCGAGGTCGATGCCGATGCCGCCGGCGCGCAGGCTGCCCAGGAAGACCCGGCAGCCGGGCTCGCGGCGGAAGCGCTCGAGCAGCGCGCCGCGAGCGGCGGCGCCGCCGCTCGCACCGGTCAAGATCACGTGGCCGACGCCCAGGCTCTCCAAGTGGCGCCGCATGAGCGTGATCATGCCCAGGAACTGAGTGAAGACGACCACCTTCTGGCCGCTCTCCAGGCACTCCGATAGCAGCTCGCGAAAGAGGTCCCACTTACCCGAAGCGAAGCTCTCCGCCTCGTCCAGCCGCCGCAGCGCAAGCGCCGGGTGATCGCAGATCTGCTTGAGGAGCTGGAGCAGCGCGAAGATGTGAATGTAGGGCAGCGGCTCCCGGGCCGCCGTGATGGCCCGCGCCAGCTCCGCGCCACGCCCGCCCACGGCCTCCCGGTAGAGCCGTACCTGGTCTGACGACAGCGCGCACGTGCGCAGGTCCTCGATCTTCTCCGGCAGCTCGTCGAGCACCGCCTGCTTCAGGCGGCGCAGGACGAATGGCGCGATGATGCGCCGCAGCTCGCCGCGCGCGCTCTCCTCCTCCTCGTCTTGCCGCCGCCGCGCCGCCTCGGCGCCGGCGGCAGGCGTCGCCTGCGGCACGGGCAGCGGCAGCGCCAGTGCGAGCGGGTTCGACTCCCGCGCCTCACGCTCGGCGTCGAGCACGCCTTCGGGCCGGCGCCGCGCGAACGCCGGGTGGTGGCCCAGGTAACCCGGCAGCACCAGCTCGAAGAGCGCGCGCAGGTCGTCGAGCGAGTTCTCGATCGGCGTGCCGGTCAAGCCGAGCTTGACGTCGGCCCGTAGCCGCTCGGCCGCCTGGTAGGCCTTGGTGTCAGGGTTCTTGAGGTACTGCACCTCGTCGAAGACCGCCACCGCGAAGGCCGTCCCGGCAAGCTCCGGGGCGTCGCGCAGCAGCACGCCGTAGGAGGTGACGACCACGTCGCCGGCCCCGAGGCCGGACGGCAGGGCGCGCTGCACACCGTGATGGATGAGCGTCCGCAGCCCGGGGGCATGATCGCGGAGCTTGTCGCGCCAGTGACTGATGACGCTGGTCGGGCAGACGACCAGGCAGGGCGCATCGACGGCCCGTTGCTCGGCGAGGGCGACGAGCAGCGCCATCGCCTGGTGGGTCTTGCCGAGGCCCATGTCGTCACAGAGCAGGCCGCCGAGCCGGTTCTCGCACAGGAAGCGCAGCCATTCGAGCCCGATCCGCTGGTAGGGGCGCAACGCCGACCGCAGCCCCGCGAGCGGCGGCAGCGGCAGGGCCGGGCGCAGCTCGAGCAGGCCGCCCAGATCGGCTGCACCGGCCGCCGGTAGCGACACCGGCTTGCCGACCGCCGCCTGCCAGCGCAGCAGCTCGCTCGCCGACAGGCGGATGGCGTCCGGTCCGTGGCCGCGGGGGGCGGACTCGGCGGCGAGCTCCTGCTCGACCCGGCCAGCCAGCCGGTCGAGGTGGCCGAAAGCAGGGGCGTTGAGATCGATCCACCCCTGCGCGATCTCGACGAACGGCAGGCCGTCGCGCCGGGCGCGTAGCAGCTCGCCGAGCGAGACCGATTCGTTGCCGAAGCCGTAGCGGATCGACAGCCAGTACCAGCTCCGCTCGAGCGCCTCGCCGGCGATCTGGACCGCGTCGAAGTCGCGCAGGAGCCGGCGGTGGCGTAGCGGCCCGTCGAGCACCAGGGAGCCCGCCTCCCAGGCCTGGCTGTTCTCGGCCAGCAGGCTCGGGACCTGGCTGCGGGTCAGCCTCATCTCGATCGGGGCGCGGAACTTGCGCTCGCGGCCCGGGCTTTCCAGCTCGGCGAGGATGCCGAGCTCCCGAAGGTAGACGAGGTCGCCGTAGCGGAACCGCTCGAGCTCCGCGGAGTGGAAGTAGCGTTCCTCGCCCGAAGCCTGGATCGCCGCGATGGCGGGGCGCGCCACCACCTCGGAGAGATCGAACCGGGTCTCCTCGGTGACGTGGAAGATCGAGCGCAGCGGCAGCGGGTGGATCGCCAGGTCCCGCTGCCCGGGAAACTCCCGGGACAGCAGCGCGAGCGCCGCGCGCACCTTGCCGCGTGGAACCGAGACCTCGACGAGCGGCTGGTCACCCCGGCGGCAGGTCAGGGTGAAGCGGCCGCTCTCCTGGTCGACGGCCGGATGGAAGGTGCAGGCGTCCCGCCCCAGCTCGCGTACGCAGTGATACGCCAGCCGGTGCCAGAAGCTCTCCTCCCAGCTCAGGCGCTCGGTCTTGGCTCCCATCTTGGCCAGCGCCCGCTCGTCGGAGGTGAGCTGGAAGAGCGCAAGCCGCGTCAGCAGTCCGGCGCGGTCGAAGGTGCGGCCGTCACTGCCGGTCTTGCCGGTCCGTTCCAGGAAGCGAAGCTGGGCGGGCGAAGGGTCCAGGTAGCGGGCCAGCTCCTCGCCGGAAGCCGAGGTGACGCGGATCTCGGCCCCCTGGTCGTCCGCGCGGCGCTGGCTCACCCGCACCTCGCCGCACGGCTGGGCGCCGCCTTCCTGGAGCAGCCGCGCGAGGCGGTACCAGGTCGTGGCCGGGAAGGCCGTCTCCCAGCGAGCTTCCGGAGCGGCACCCTCGGGGCGGCCGTCGCCCTCGCGCTTCAGCTCGGCCAGTGCGCGGTCGAGCTGCCGCAGGTGTTCGCAGGCGCCGTTGCGGCTCGCCTTGCAGTTGCACGAACGCAGCGGCTCGCGGCTCCCCGCCACCTGCCGGACCCAGATCGCGGTCTCGGTAGCCGCCTGGCCGGCCGGCAGGTCGGCAGGCTGGCCCGCCGGCACGAGGCCGATGCCAGCGCGATGGAATTCGAGGTGAGCGAATGCAGCCATCGATCCAGAGTGCGGGAGGCCCGGACGGCCGCAGAGCCTACCATTCTTAGAGGTCCCAGAGGCGCCCGCACCGGGTTCGGCTATAGTCGCCGGCGGTGGAGAACGTCTACTTCGAGCTGACCCGCGAACTGAACGCGGAGGGCCCTATCGCCGCGCTCGCCTCCGGCCAGGCCGTGGTCTTCTACCGCCTTGCCATGATGAGCAAGGACGGCGACTGGATCCTATTGGAGACGCCGGCGGCCTGCCGGCGGGCGCTCGACGTGCTCACCCGGCGAGGCGCCCGGTACCGGCCCGGTGCGCCGCTCGACCTCCGGTGGCTGGCGGCCGGCTGGTCGAGCCATTTCGAGTTCTTCGATCCCAAGGGCCGGCGCATACGCTGCGACTTTCTCACGCGGCCTCCTCGAGTGTCGGAAGAAGAGCTGTCGACACTCTTCACCGTGACCGCGGCGCCGACGCTGGTCGTGCCGATCGAGCCCCTTATCCGCATGAAGCAGACCCAGCGAGCCAAGGACTACCCGGTCATCGGCGAGCTCGCCCGGATGCTCCCTCCGGAGCGAGAGATCGAGCTGACGACAGATCCCGACCGCATCCTCGCGCTGGCACCGCGCCACGGCGAAGGTTCCAGGCGCCGGGCGGTTCAAGCCGCTCGCGAGGGGCGCTCGCGTGACGAGGTCGTCGTCGAGCTGGCGCGAGAAGCCGATCGGATGCAGACGGAGGACCGGGCACGGCTCGAGCGCTTCCGTGTCGCCGCGGAGCCTTTTCTGCGGGAGTTCCAGGCCACCGGCATCGCTGAGTTGGAGCTGCCGGAAGCGCACCAGCGCGCCGTCGAGCTCGCCCTGCGCACCCTTCCTGTCGATCCTTTCGCCAAGGGAGGTCCGAGCCGTGGAAATGCTCAGTGAGGACGACCTCAACCTGCGGCAGATGACCCCGGAGGAGCTCGATCTCGCCTGGGATCTCTGGTTCGATCTCGCGCAGTCAACGAACGACTTCGATCCCCCGTACACCCATGGGGCGTTCGTGCTCTGCCAACTGCCGCCGGCGGGAGGACCTACTGCTGGGGAGGAGGAGGGGAGCGCGCCGGTGGGTCGCAAGCTGCGCGAGTGAGGGGGCGACGAACCCCGTCTCGCGCAGCAGTCCGCGGTCGAAGGTCGCAACGGCCTCACACCCTGCTTCTCGGGCGGCTTCTCGGATCAAGTAATCGGCGAAGTCCCCGCGCCCGGAGTCGAAGGCACTCAGGGCTCGCGAGAGGCGTTCCCCCTCGGGGAAGGTGAGGTGTCGCGCGCGCAGCGGTTGCCTCAGGACCCTGGCAATATCTTCGCGGCCAACCTGGTAACTCGTCCCGAGGACCCACACGACCTCGCAGACCACGACCTCGGAGACGAAGCAAGCGCTGTTGGCAGCGATGGCCCGCTCGAGCAAAGCCTTGGCTTGGCGGCTCTGCTCCGGATCGTCCTCGACCAGGAACCGAACCAGGACGTTGGTGTCAAGCGCGATCACTTGCGGGCCGTGGAACGGCGGATCGCGTCGTCCATGTCCCGCAGGCTGACCCCCTTGACGCGAGGCTTGATGGCTCCGAAGAGAGACATCAGCTCCACCGTCTCGCGGTGCATCTCCGCCACGCCGTCGTCGCGCACCACGAAGGCAACCCTGTCTCCCGTCTCCAGGGACAGCGCCTTGCGCACCTCCTTCGGGATGGTGACCTGGCCTTTGCTGGTGATGGTAGCCGCAGCCATCCTTACATTACCTCCATACTCCTTACATACGAGTAAGGCTCTGCAGGCTGGCCGTCAAGATCTCCTGGGCCTCGGTGGAGGAGCTGAGGCTCATGGGCTGACGCTGAGCCTGGACAGCGGCAGCTATGTTGCGTCTTCCTTCCTCGGCAGGGCAACTTCCTTTCTACGAGCCGCCTGTCCGAAGCCTGTCCGCATGCCATTGCATCACGGGTGCGCTACACGAGGAGTTCAGCCCTGCAGGAAGGTCTCCCACCACTCAAGCCTAGGCGCACCGACGCGGGGGTAGAACCGACCGCGCCGCTGAACCCGCTGCAAAGCACTACGTATTTCCGCTTTTGGCGGCTCGAGACGCTCCGCCCACTCGAAAAGTAGATCCGGAGTCTGCACCGTTAGAACGGGCGGCGTCAACTCCGCCATTATGCGAAGCGCCTTGCGATCATCGGTTGCGACCGTCCTTCCCCGCGCCACTGCAAGTGAACATACTGAGGCTTCGCCATCGTCGAGTTCCAACGCGAAGCCAACAAATGCTGCAAGTTCTTCGTCGGTATCAAGATCCAGAAGTGCCAGATTGGCCACAGTCTCAAGGCGGCTTGCCGGGATGACGTCCCGCCCTAAAGGCTCAGCAGCCAATCCCTCGACTGCGATCGCAAGGACCTCCCTGGAGGCAACCAGCCGAGAGGTGGCGCAGCGAAAAGGAAGACAAGCTAAGATCTCCTCGATCCGCCCAGTAGCAAAGAGGTTTATAAGGCAGCATGCATCAAAAAGCAAAAGCGGCGCCTCGGGTCGCTCCTCGGACATGACTCGCCGGTTTCACCGACTGCCCGAACTGAAAAGCGGAGCTCCGAAGTTCACTAAGGCACCTCGATCACTTCCGTCCGCAGCGGCTAGCGCAAGCTCGCGAGCCCCCAGACGGTCAACGCGCAAAATATGTGCAAGCTGGCCCTCACTTAGCTCGCCTTGCTGCCAGGCTTCGACTGCCAGTGCAATGTAGCGGGGCGAAAACGGGGCATCATCGGTATGAGCGGCAGATTCGAGGCCAAGAATCTGCTTTGCCTCATAGACTCGAAATCTCTCTTGGCGGAGCCGCTCCCAGGTGGCGAGTGGGATCAGGCGAAGCTCCTCTAGTCTGCGAGTTATGGCTTCGAGTGAAACAAGATAAGAGTGAGCTAGCCGGCAAAGATCGCCATAAGTAATCCCTTGCGGTCTCTCGCGCTCGTGTTCTAGAAAGCGTCGGCGTACCCCTGAAGCAGGCATCAGGAAGGCTCTTGCAAAGGCCTCTGCAAAGCGCTCTGCTGCGGGCCTTCGCTCATAGCGACCATCAAAGGTGATCTCGAAACGGAAACGGGCGATAAGGAAGTGACCGTATTCGTGGGCTAGGCTCATGCGCCGGCGCTCAACCGGGTGGCGAAGGTTGATTGCAATGCAGCCTCCAAGAGACGCTGCGAAAGCAAACATCCCTGCGATCTTCGACGGAAGATCAAGCTGAAACACTCGAAGCCCTACTTCGGTCTCGAGTAGATCCCGAAGGCTCAAGACCGGCCCTTCCCCTAGATCTAGTCGACTCCGTTCGGCCGCCGCCAAGTCCTCCGCAGCCTGGTCGGGGTCCACTCCCTGAATATCGTATTCAGGTGGATACCGCCTTCGTAGCGGCACGTGACAGATCTCTTCAAGCCTTAGGTAATCTTCACATCGATGTTGGAACTCCTCGATGTACGGAACTAGATCGTAATCCACAGGAGCAGACACTGGCAGAGCACTCCGGAGCTGCACGGAGAACCCCTCAGGCGGACTGCTCCGCTGTAAGAGTTCCGACACATTTCTTCCAAGTAGTCTTGCTAGCTCAATCAACTCCCGCGGTTTGAGGCGCCGCTCTGCCTTCTCGATAGCCACAATCGTGGTTCGTGCCATCCCAAGACGGTCACCTAACTCTTGCTGGGTCCAGCCGCGGGCCTCTCTTGCCTCCCGAACGCGAGCCGCCAGTGCTCGTGGCTCAATGGCAGCTAGCGGGTTGTCAGTCATAAGGCCCCCATGTTGCCGTTAGGCGCTCCCCCCTTAAGAAGCCGATAAGGGCTGCGCCAAGGCTTGTTCAGGCTGCGTCCTACGATGTCTAGATTCGGCATCCTGGCCCTCGTTACTTGGGGACGAGCATAGGAGATCTCTCCAACATTGTCAAGTCATTATGCCTAGTGGCGGTGTGAATTGTCAGATATGACCCCTCTAGCATCGCGCTCGGAGCCCGGCACGGGTCCGCGCGACAAGACCCCTACCTCCCCAGCCGCACCGCCCGCGCCGCGATCGCGTCGATCAAGCCCGGTGCAACCAGCCGCACGTAGCGCCCGAGCCGCCCCCTCAGCGAGAGGATCCGGAGGCGCTGGCGCTTCTGCATCGCCTTGACGATGTGGCGGGCGCATTGCTCGGCGGTCATGATGCTGGACTCCTGCATCGGGCTGTGGCCCACTGGCTGGCCGTCGGGACCGGCGGCTCGGCGGTGGATCTCGGAGAGGACGAAGTCGGGGGCGACGAGGGTCACCGTGACGCCGGTGCCGGCGAGCTCGATGCGCAGGGAGTCGAAGAAGCCGAAGATGGCGTGCTTGGAGGCGGCGTAGCCGGTGCGGGTGGGGACGCCGGTCATGCCGGCAAGGCTGGAGACGGCGACCAGGCGGCCCCGGGAGCGGCGGAGCTCGGGCAGGGCGTAGTAGGTGGGATAGACGTAGCCCAGGTAGTTGACTCGCATCAGGCGCTCGAAGAGCTGCAGGTCGGCCACGTCTTCGAAGCGGGCGATCATGTCGATGCCGGCGTTGTTGATCAGGGCGTCGAGGGCGCCCCAGGCGGCGGCGGCCTCGCGGATCAGGCGCTCGCAGTCGGCGGGCTGGGAGACGTCGGTGGGGACGACCAGGGCCTCGCCGCCGCGCTCGCGGCAGGCGGCGGCCACCTGCTCGAGGGCGGCGGCGTCGCGGGCGGCCAGGGTGAGACGGGCGCCTTGGCTGGCGAGCTCGAGGCACACGGCCTTGCCGATGCCCTGGGAGGCGCCGGTGACGATGATGGAGCTGCCGGCCAGGCTGCCGGTCAGGCCGCCCGCCAGGCTGCCGGCCAAGCCGCGCGCCCGCCCCTGCCCACCGGTCATCCGGCCCTCCTCACTTGAGGTACCACGGGATGTTGACCAGGGCCACGTGCTCGAGGTCCTCGAGCAGGAGGCGCGCCTTCAGCACCTCGGCGCTGTGGTTGTGCAGGAAGGCCTCGTACCAGTGCCGCTCCACCAACTCGGGGATGATGACGGCGATCTCGCGCGCAGGGTTGTCCTTCTCGAGCTTCCTGACGAAGTCGATCAGCGGCAGGAAGAGCCGGCGGTAGGGGGACGGCAGGACGATCAGCCGCGGCGCCTGGCGGCCCTCGCGCTGCGCCGGCTGCTCGACGTCCAGGTCCCACTGCTCCTGCAGCGCCTGCCGCTTCGCCTCGCTGACGCCGACGTGGACCGCGCGGACGTCGTTCGAGATCCGCAGGCCGAAGCGCAGCGCCTTCACGCTCAGCATGTCCCAGGTCTCGATCGGGACCACGACGATCGGCGGCTCGAGGCCGGAGAAGTCGAGCGGCTTCAGGCAGGCGATCTGCCGCAGCGCCCGGCGGTAGTGACGCTTGACGCCAGCGAACAGGGCCAGGATGACGGGCACCAGCAGCACCGTCATCCAGGCGCCCTCGGCGAACTTCGCCACCAGGATCACCGCCAGCGCGACGCCGGTGGCGACAGCCCCCAGGCCGTTGATGGCCATCGCCACCTTCGAATGGGGGCCGCCGGCGCGCCGCCAGTGCATCACCATGCCCGCCTGCGACAGGGTGAAGGCGCTGAAGGCGCCCACCGCGAAGAGCGGGATCAGGCGATCGGTGATGCCGCCGAAGAGGATCAGCAGCACGCCCGACAGCACGGCGAGCACCAGGATGCCGTTCGAGTAGACCAGCCGGCGGCCGACGGTGCCGAAGGAGCGCGGCAGGAAGCCGTCCTCCGAGATGATGCGGCAGAGACGCGGGAAGTCGGCGAAGCTGGTGTTGGCGGAGAGGGCGAGCACCGCCAGGATACTGGCGAGGGTCACGTAATAGATGACTCCCCGTCCCGCCACCGCCGCCACCAGCTGCGAGAGAACGCTCTGGTAGCCGGGCTTCTCCTGGTCCATGGCGCCGAGGTGGTAGGCGCGGGCGAGGTAGGCGATGCCGCCGAGCAGCAGGCCGAGAATGGCGACGATGGCGGTCAGGGTGCGCCTGGCGTTCGGCACGGTCGGCTGCTTGAAGTACTTGACCCCGTTGCTCACCGCCTCGACGCCGGTCATGGCGGTGCAGCCGCTGGCGAACGAGCGCATCAGCAGCCAGAGGCTCGCTGCTTGGATCGGCGGCCCCAGGGGCGGCGGCGGCGCCAGCGGCCGCGGATGGCCGCCGTGCAGCAGCGCCTCGACCACGCCGACGATCAGCACCAGGCCGAGGCTGGCGATGAACAGGTAGGTCGGGAGGCCGAATGCCAGCCCTGGCTCGCGCATCCCGCGGAGATTGACGACCGAGATGACGGCGAGGATCGCCAGGCAGAGGAGCAGGGTGTGCCGGTGCAGCGACGGCACCGCCGAGACCAGGGCTGCCACTCCGGCCGAGATGCCGACCGCCACGTTGAGGATGTAGTCGATCATCAGCGCCGCGGCGGCGAGCAGGCCGGCGCGGGTGCCGAGGTTCTCCTTGGCCACCGTGTAGGAGCCACCCCCCTGCGGGTAGGCGCCGATGGTCTGGCGGTAGGAGAGGTAGAGCAGCAGCAGCAGCCCGAGAATGACCAGCGTGATCGGCCCGATGAAGGCCAGCCCTGCGGCGCCCAGCGGCACCAGCAGGGTCAAGGCCGCCTCCGGGCCGTAGGCCGAGGACGACAGGCCGTCGAGCCCGAGGATGGGGATGCCGGCCCAGACGCCGATCTTCTCCTCCTCGGCCTGCGAGGAGCGGAGCGCCTTGCCGAGGAGCTTGTCGATGAACGACACGCGGTGTGCTCCGTTCGCGCTAGTGGCCGCTGATGCCGGCGGCAGCGGCGGCGGCCGGCTTGCCCATGCCGAGCCAGCGCGCGACGCGCCCGGCAATGTCGGTGGCCTGGACGGCGGCACTGGTGCTGCCGGGCTTGACGTCCTTGCCGATGGCCAGGTAGACGCCCTGCATGTCGGGATGCGCCGCCAGGTAGCCGTACGTGCCGTAGGCCGCTGCCGGGTGGACGATGGCCGCGCCGGAGGGCTCGGGCCCGGGGTCGAAGGCATAGCCCTCGTTGGCGAAGAGGAGCAGGTCGCCACTGTTGGGGTGGTCGAGACCCAGGTCGGCGGCCTCCTGCCGGGTGAGCACCCGCTCGATCGGCGTGTCGTCGCCGCTTCGCCAGGCGAGCAGCTGGTCGCGCAGCTCGAGCAGCTGCCGCTGGCGGGCGGCCGCATCGGGCGCCGCCGCCGCCTTCGCCGGCGCCGGGGGCGCCTGCGAGATATAGAGGTGGGCCATCCCGCCGTCGCCGAGGACGTAAGCGGCGATGCCGTCGCCGGCGCCGGCCCGTCCCATCTCCCGGCCGGCTCCAGCCGTCGGGGCCCCCGGCGAGGCCAGCCAGCCGCGCTCGCGCAGCAGGGCGTTGAGGTCGACGACGGTGTGGACCGGCGCCATGCCGTGATCGCTCACCACCACCACCGTGGTGCGGCCCAGGTCGAGCGCGGCCATCAGCAGGCGCAGCTCGTGGTCGACCGCCTGCCAGACCTTGCGCCGGGCGCGCGCCAGCTCGTCGCGCCGCGCGGCGGAGTAGCCGGCCTGGTGCGAATCGGCGAGCAGCAGCGAGTGGCCGGCCTCGTCGATCACCGGGATGGTGCCCAGCATCAGGTCCCAGTCGTCGCGCGCCGTGGCCACCCGCCGCATGGCGCCGCCGAAGAAGGCGGCGAACCGCGCCGCCTGCTCGGTCCAGGTATCGAGATCGATCCCTGGCTGCCCATGCCACGCCGCCGCCAGCCGCCGGTCGTCCGGCGGCCCGGGCCAGAAGAGGTTGCTCTCGGCGAGGTCCTTGGCGTAATCAGCCGGGTAGGCTTGCAGGCGGTAGGTGCCGGTGAAGTAGAGCCGCACCTCCCCGAGCGCGGGGTCGAGCGCCAGCACCTTGACCCAGCAGGCGGAGCGCCCGCCGCGATCCGGGAAGATCATCTCCGCCCACTGTCCCTGGCCCAGCGGCTCGCTCTGCTCGAGGTTCGCGACGCTCGGCACCCAGGTGGCCCGCGCGCTCCTTGCCGCGCCAGCGCCCGCGGCCGTTCCCGCCGGCGCGCTCGCCGCCACGACCACCGAGTCGTAGTTCCCCGTGTTGTCGTCGCCGCGGCCGACCGCGTAGAGATCGAAGCCCGCGGCGGGGACCCCGCCCGCGCCGGCGAGAGCGACGTGGGCGCCGAGCACCGGCGACCGGCTGGGGCTGCTGAGCTGCGGCGCCGTCGCCGGCGGCTGCCAGTCGGAGCGCTCGAGGACCAGCAGCCGCGGATCGCGCTCGGCGCTGGTGACGTCGCTGAAGCCGATGTCGGCGCGCAGCCGCGGCTCGCTGCCGTCGACGCCCGGCCAGGCCACCACCGCGACCTTCTTCCGCTGCCGCCGCGCCGCCTCCCACAGCGTCTCGGCACCGATCGGGAAGTTGAACCCGCTCGCCTTGGCGAAGTCCGGCGCTCCTGCCGGATGGAAGTGGTTGCCGACGATGCCGGTATGGTCCGGCGCCGCGCCGGTCGCCAGGCTCACGTGATTGGGAGCGGTGAGAGTCGGATCGACCGGCACCAGCGCCGCCGCCACCTCGCCTTCGCGGAAGAAGCGCGCGAAGCCGCCCTCGTCGAGCAGGTCGTCGCGCCACAGCTGCTGCAGCTCCGCGGCGCTCGCTCCGTCGAGGCTCACCACCACCACCCGCCGCGCCAGCCTGGGAGCGGCCGGACCGCCCTTCGGCTTCTCCGTCGACGGCGGCGGCTTCTTCGGCGCGTTCGGGTTGAGCGGCTTGGCGCCGAGCCCGACGGCGCCGGCCATCGCCAGGGCAGCCGCCAAGGCCGCCGCCAGGGCCAGCCAACCTCCCCGCCGCCGCATGCTCGTCGTCATGGTGGTCATCTTAGCCCGCGGGGACAGGGACGGTCCGAGTCACACCCCCGTCGACCCGAAGCCGCCCTCGCCGCGGTCGCTGCCGTCGAGCGCCTCCGCTTCCTCCCACTCGACGCTCTCGACGCGCGCGATCACCAGCTGTGCGATGCGGTCACCGCGCCGCAGCGTGAACGGCTCGCTCCCGAGGTTGATCAGCAGCACGCCCACTTCGCCGCGGTAATCGCTGTCGATCGTGCCGGGGGCGTTGACCATGCCGATGCCATGGCGCAGGGCGAGGCCGCTGCGGGGGCGCACCTGGCCCTCCCAGCCCGGCGGGATCTCGAGCGCCAGGCCGGTCGGCACCAGCAGCCGCTCGCCCGGCCGCAGCACCGCCTCGCCCGCGAGCGCCGCGCGCAGGTCGCACCCGGAGCTGCCGGCCGACGCCGCCGCCGGCAGCGGCAGGCCGCTCGCGGCGGGGAGCCGCCGCACCCGTACTCGGATCATCAAGGTTTGCCGGGGTTGCCGCCACCCAGCACCCCCGCGACCGGTCGCGGCGGGCCTCCGGGTGCCCCGCCCGGAAAGCCGCTGGGGACCTGGCTGCCGGGGGGCACGAAGCTTGGCATCGGCCGCCCCAGCCACCGCGTGCTGAGCTGCAGCCCGGCGCCGCCCGGGACGCGAGGATCGAACCTCCCGCCCCCGGCCCGCGTCAGCATCTCGACGCGGAACTCCCACTCGTCGTAGCGCTCATGGCCGAAGAAGACGAGCAGCGATTTGCTGGGGCTGCGGCTCCTCACGCCCACGATCGGCCCGGTGGTGACCTGCGGCTGGTTGGGATCGAGTCCCTGCGCCGGCGGCATCTCCGGGGTGCCGGGCACATGGACGGGCGAGCCCTGGAACAGCAGGATCGGCGCCCATTCGCCGCTCGCGGTCATCGGGTCCTTCCACAGCTGGCGGATGCAGCGCGGCTTCGCCTTGATCAGCTCATCGAGCTTGACCGGGTAGCGCTGGAAACGCCGCTGGAAGACACGGATCGCCTCGGCGTACTGCCAGCCGCGCGAGATCAGCTCCTCCTCCTTGTCGCGCTTGATCATCTCGCTCCACTTCGGCAGCGCGGCGGCGATCATGATGTTGAGCACGGCGACCGCCATGATCACCATCACCAGGCTGAAACCGGCCGCGCCGCGGCGGGCGGCAGACGTGCGCGAGATCACCATTCGGCGTAGGGAGTGCCGGCGAAAGAGGTCCTCGGCGAGCCCGAGTGGACGTCGACGATGCCCGGGGTGTTGTCGTCGCCGGAGCCGGCGTCGGCGCTGTCGTCCGGCGGGTGGTCGGGGTCGGCCTCCTCGCGCACCAGCACCCAGGTGTCGTTGCGCTTGGTGATCGGATCGACCGGGACGGCACGCAGGTAGCCGTCCTTGACCAGGGTCTCGAGCGACGACGGATAGTGCCCCTTGTCGCCGTAGTACTGGTCGATCACGTCCCGGAGCATGTGCAGGTTGCTCTTGAGCACCACCTCGTTGGCCCGCATCGGCATGTCCTTGAGCTTCGGCATGGCGATGGCGGCCAGGATGCCGATGATGGCCACGACGATGATCATCTCGAGCAGCGTGAAGCCCTGCTCCGCCCGAGGACCCGGCCCGGCGTCCTCGCGCTTGACTGCTGCTTCCGCTGCTCGTGCGGCCATGGATGACGCTCCGTGTTCGATCACCATTTGCGATAGGGGATGTCGTTGAGCCCGACCCCCGACGACAGCGAGTAGACGTCGTAGACGTCCTCGCCGCCGCTCTGCGTGGAGTCGGGCTCGTCCTGGAAGCTGCGCACTCCCCACTGCTGCTTGCCGGTCATGGGATCGAAGGGGATGCGGCGCAGGAACTTCATCTTGCGATCGATCTGCCCGACCAGCGCGATGCCCTTGACCAGGGAGTCCAGGTCCTTCGGGTAGCCCTCTGAGCCGAGCTCGACCGGCAGCAGGCCCTGGTCGGAGAAGCGCTTGTACTGATCGATCGCGGCGCGCATCTCGCGGAGGTCCCCACGCAGCTCCATCTCCTTGGAGCGCTTGGCGGTGAACTTGACGACCGGCATGGCGAGCAGCGACAGCGAGGCCAGGATGGCGCACACCATGACCAGCTCGGCGAGCGTGAAGCCTCCCTGCCGCCCGCGGCCGCGGCCGCCGCCGCCGTCCCGCCGCCGCCATCGATTCAGCCAGTCCATCGCCACCCTGGTCACCCCGGTCACCCTGGTCACTCTCGACCACCATCCTTCAGGTCATGCATGCTCGCCGCCGCCACCATCAGCCGTCCGAAGGTCCCGCCCCGGAGGGCCCGGATGCCCCGGAGGACGCCCCGGAGGGCCCGGAGGACGGTGGCGTGGCGGCCGGCGGCGCGCCAGGCTTCGCGGGCTGGCGGTGTCCGCCGCCACCGCCATTCCCGCCGCCGCCGTCCTGCACCTCGATGTGCGCCGGCTTGACCGAGATCGGCAGCACCGGCCGCAAGGCGTTGTCGAGCGCTTCGCGGCCGGCGAAACCGACCAGCGCCGACCCGGCGGTCAGCGCGCGGAAGGTGACCCGCACCAGGTTGCCGGCGCCGGTGACGCCCGCCTGGTCGCCCAGCCGGCTCGCTCCCACGACGACCTCGCCCGGCCGGCTGAAATCCGCCAGGATCTCGGCCTTGCCGCTGTCGCCCAGGAAGTCGCCGGGGGCCACCGCTTCGACCGCCAGCAGCGACGGGTCGAAGACCAGGGTGAGCGGCAGGTGGGAGATCGGCCGGTCGGCCGACACCTGCACCGCGACCTCGAAGAGATCGCCCGCGGCCACGGTGAGCCGGCGCGGCAGCAGCCACACTCGCACGGCCGCGCCCTGGGCCGCCGCGGCATCCTCCTGCCGGTAGGCGGCCCGGACCGCCACCGGGGCCGTCCGCGGTCCCGCACCCGGCTCCTGCAGCCTCGGTGCCATGGCGGACCTGGCCGCCGGGGCCACCGGGGCCGCGGCCGGGGCCGGGGCCGGTGCGCGCAACGCCGAGGACTGTGGCCCGCCTGCCGGCGGCTCGCCCTCGGACGGTGGTGGCGGCGGCTTCTGCGGCGCTGGCGGCGTGGGCGTCGCCGGCACCGTCGGCTTGAAGATGTCGCTCGGCGGCGTCGCCGGCGTCAAGTTCATGCCGGGCGGCGGCGCCTGCCCGGCCGGCGGCGGCTGCTGCGGCGCCCCGCCTCCGCCTTCCTCGTCGTTGCGCAGGCCGCGCGGCAGCCGCTGGATGCGCCGCCGGATGGCGTCCTGGATCTCCTCGGGGGTGCCTTCGTTGCCCTCGAACGGGCCCTCGGTCTCCGACTCGGCGCGCGTGCTGGTGCCGCGGAAGCTGACGTTGGCCTCGGTGCCGACCCAGATCGGCAGCAGGTCCTCCTGGGTGATCTCGGCGTTGCGGATGATGTGCGGCGTCAGCGTCAGGATGACGTCGGTGTGGGCGCTGGTGTGCGACTTGTCCGAGAACAGCCGGCCGATGAGCGGCAGGTCGGAGAGCCCGGGGATGCCCGTGCTGGTCTTGGTGTCGTCGGTGCGCAGCAGGCCGGCCAGCAGGTTGGTCTCGCCGTCCTGCAGCCGGATGGTGGTGTCGAAGGTGCGGGTGCTGATGGTCGGCTGCGTCTGGCCGTTGAAGGTGACGTTGCTGCCCAGGTTGCTGACCTCGATCTTGACCTTCAGCGTCACCTCCTGGTTGTGGTGGACGCGCGGCTCGATCTCGATCTTGATGCCGACGTCCTGGTACTGGAAGGAGGTGATCGGCACGATCGTCCCGCCGATCGTGTTCGAGGTGTTGAAGGTGGTCAGCGGGATCGGGATCTTGTCGCCGATCACCAGGTTGGCCTTCTGGCCCTCGGTGATGCGCAGCTGCGGCTTGGCGAGCAGCTGCGCCTCGCCGACCGTCTTGGCGAAGTTGTAGACGATGTTCGGGACGGTCAGGATCCAGTTGCTCTGGTTCAGGAACGGGATGTCGGAGACCCGCAGGCCGCCGCCCGTGGTGGTGGCGGTGCTGCCGGTACCGGTCGTGGTGGCGTTGCCGGTGTCGAGCGCCTGTCCGATCGAGTACTGGGACAGGGCCAGGCCGAGGTCGGTCATGCGGTTGGTGTTGATCTGCAGCAGCTCGACGTCAACCACCACCTCGGCCTTCGACTTGTCGTTGGTCTCGATGATCTTCTCGGCCACCTTCACCTTGTCGGCGGTGTCGCGCAGGATGATGGCGTTGAGCTGATCGTTGGTGGCGATCTTCTTGGCGTCGATCAGGCTGCGCAGGATCGTCGTCATGTCCTTGACCTCCGCGTTGGAGAGGAAGAAGGTCTGGATGACGAGGTCCTCGTAGGTGCGGCGGTTCTGCGGCGTGTCGGCGGCGATCAGGATGGTGTGCTCGTCGATGACCTTGTAGAAGTGACCGGCGGCGTGCATCAGCGTCTCGAGCGCCGCCTGCGCGGTGACGTCCTTGAGATCGATGGCGATCTCCTGGTCCTTGAGGTTGGGGTCGAACAGCACGTTGATGCCGAACGCCTGCGCCAGCGCGCGATAGATCTGGAAGATGGAGACCGGCTGCGGGAACTCGAGCGAGATCGGCGTGGTGGAGCGCGGATTGAGCATCGGCGGCTGCGGCCGCGTGCCGCGCGTCCTCTCCTTCATCTTCTCGATGGTGTCGTTCGGGCGGTTCTCGCGCTGGGCGGTGAGCCCCCGGCGCGTGTGCTCGAGCTGCGCCGCGGCGTACTGGTTGGTGGGGTCGAGCTGGGCCGCCTGCTGGTACTCGACCAGCGCCCGCTCCAGCACGTTCGCTTTCTCGAACTGCTTGCCCTTCTCGAAGTGCGTCTGCGACGCCTTGATCTTGGCGCGCAGCAGGGCGGCCCGGTACTTGATGTTGCCGGGGTCGTTGTCGAGGGCCTCGAGGTATCGCAGGACGGCTTCGTCCCAGTTGCCGGCGACCTCGGCCGACTCCGCCTTGCGGAAGCTCGCGTTGGCGGCGCAGCCCGCCACCAGCGCCGCCAGCAAGACGGGGACCAGCAGCCGCAGCATGGAATGTCGCATCTTGAAAGGTTCCTCCGAGCGGCTAGTGCTTGACCACCGCGAGTCTCTCTGCGGGCACGTCGGGGAACCCGACGAAGCGAATGTCCACGGACTCGTAGCCGATCTGGGCCACGATGAACTTGTTCTCCAGCGTCTCGCCCTGGCGCGCGTTCCAGACCCGCTTGCCGTCGGTGAAGACGGCGATGCGCAGGCTGCTCGGGCCGAAGTTGCCGAGATAGGACCAGGTAAACGGCGGCGGCTTGGGCGTCGCCGCATCGATCGCGGCGCGCCGCGCCGCCTCCGCGAGCTGCCGCTGCCGCGCCTCCTCCGCTTCCCGCATCGCTCTCTGCTCCGCCGCCGACGGCACCCGCGGCTTCGGCGGCGGCGGCGGCGGCGGCTCGACGAAGCGCCATGGGTCGCGGCCGGTGGTGAACCCGGGTGGGACCTGGCTCAAGGCGGCCAGGCGCAGCGGCTCGACGTTCTGCGGGGCGCCCGGCGCGGCATCGCTGGCGGATACCACCGCGAAGGCGCCCACCGGGTGCCGAGCCAGCGCGGGCGACGGCTCCGGCGCGACGGCGACGCCGGCATCGGAGTCGATCGCGCCGGCGCTGCGGCCGATCGCGGGCGGCGGCGGCGCGGCGTCGTCGCCGGGCACCAGGTAGACCCAGGCCAGGATCAGCGCGAGCACCACCAGCACGCCCAGCAGCACCTTCTGTCTCTGTCTCATGGCGGCGGCGGCGTCCTTCCACGCGCCGTCTGCCGCGCACCGGGGGCGGCGGCGGCGCCGTCGGCGGCGTTGGCGCCGGGCAGCGGCGCCAGCACGTCCCGCGGTTGGTCCTGGGAGGAGAAGAGCGTCGAGATCGTCATCCCCATGCGCAGCGCCCCGTGAGAGGCGGGCGGCCCGGCCTGCGGCGGCGGCGGCGGCGGCACGCCCGGCACGCCCGGCACGCCCGGACGGGCGGCGGCCGCCGGCTGCCCGAGCCCCGCCGGCGGTGAGAAACCGGAACGGTTGGCGGCGTCGCGACGCTGCCCTTCCTCGGCCAGCGACATGTCCTCGAGAGTCAGGAAGGAGTCCGACAGCTCGAGCAGGTTGATGAACTTGCGCAGATCGGCATACGTGCCGTCGACCGAGAAGATGAACGAGCGCTTGATCAAGCCGTACTGCTGGATCTGCTCCTCCGGATAGCTGATCGTGCGCGGCACCAGGCCGGCGCGCCCGGCGAGATCCTTGACCTCCGCCGTCACTCCGGTCAGTCGCCGCCGGCGGGTGGAGAAATGCTCGTCGTAGAGCTGCAGGATGCGCTCGCGGTTGACCCGCGCCTGGCGCAGCAGGTCCTCGGAGTGCAGGTGCGCGGCGTGGACGTCGGCCTGCCGCTTGCCCTGGTCGCGCAGGTCGACCTCCAGGGTCTTGACGCGGTCGGAGTACGCGAACAGGTAGACCAGCAAGCCGATGCCGTTGAGGGCCACGAATGCCAGCGCGGTCGCCCACACCCACAGGCGCTGGCGCCAGATGTCGCCGCGCGCACCGGTCATCGGCGGTCTCCCGCGGCCGGAGCTCCGGGAGGAAGCGGGTTCCCGGGGGCTTGCGACGGCGCCGGGGGCCGCTGGGGAGGCGGGGGCGCCTCGCTGGTCCCCGGCGGCGGCACCGGCGCCGGCGTTCGCGGCCGCCCCGGCACTCCGGGTACCGCCGGCCCTCGCGGTCCGCCCGCGCCGGGCCACCGCGGCGGCGGCGCCACCCGGACCAGGCCGGCGCCGGCCGGCGAGCCGGCGCCGGCCGCGGGCGGCCGGGCCGCCGCGGCACCCTCGGCGCCGCCCGTGCCACCGCCGGCCGGAGCCGCGGGCGCCTGCGTCCCAGGCGCCGGCGGTAGAGCGCGCAGCGGCTCCACCGTCTGCTCAGGGCGCGTCGCCCCCGCCGGACGCGTTGTCCCCGCCGCGCCCGCCGGGCGCGTAGTCCGGGTCGTTCTCTTTCGGGTCCCGGTCGCGAGCGTGGTCGGGTCGGTCGGCGCGTTCGGCTGGTACTGCACGGTGAGGTCGAATCTCAGCAGGCCGCTGTCCTCGCGCTCCTCGTTCTCCAGGTTCGGCTCGGAGAAGGCGGGATGGGCGAACAAATTGTCTACGAATCGCAGCAGCGCTTCGTCGTCCTTGGCCTCGCAGTTCAGTGTCAACACGACCGGCGGCGGGTTGAGCTCGCGCGCCGAGGCACGCGGCCCCAACCCGATCTCCCGCTGCACCACGTTGCTCGGCTTCAGCCGCAGCAGCCGCACCTGGTCGGGAAGCACCTCGGCCATGCGATCGAAGAGCAGGCTCCACGAGAAGGTGCGCTCCTCGATCTTGCGGTTGAGGAAGGTCACCTCGCGGTTCTCCTGATCGAGCCCCAGCTTGGCGACCTGCCCCTGCAGCTCCGCGTTGGTGCGCTGCTCCACAGCGATGTCGCGCTCGAGGGTGGCGAGCTTGCCGCGGGTGGCCTGGGAGCTGCCGAGGTAGCCCATGAACAGCTTCAGGTTCCAGGCCAGCAGCGCGACACCCAGTACCCAGAGGATCGCCGCCACCCGCTCCACCGGCCGGGTGTTGACGAACGGGCGCTGGGCCAGGTTGAGCGACTCGGCGCTCTCCAACCGGGCGGCCGCCGGCTGGGCGCGCGGCGGCGGCGCGGAGGCGAACCCCGTGGAGGCAGGCGCGCTGACAGAGCCAGGAGAGCCGGGAGAGTCGAGAGGGACCGCGGGGCCGGCGGGAACCCCGGCGTCGGCGGGCTCGCCGTTGAGGGTGGCGGTCGCCTGGCGCACCCGCGGTCCGTCGAACGGTGGCAGCGTCATGCGATCATCCGCCGCGCCGCGCCGATCATCGGTGCCAGCTCCCGCCACGGCGGCAGCGTGCTCAGGGCCTCGCTGCGCAGAGCCGGCAGGACTGCACCGTCCACCACTGCCGCCCGCCGGCCGAGGCCCTGCTGCAACCGGTCCAGCCACAGCGGCTGCAGCGGCGGCGGCGCCAGCAGCAGCACGGTCTCGAGCGACGAGCCCGGGAAGTGCTCGTCGAGGAAGTTCCTGGTGAGGCGCAGGTCGCGCACGACCGACCCTCCCGGCGCGGTGTCGGCGGCGCCGGCGCTGCCGGCAGCCGTGGC
Source organism: Thermoanaerobaculia bacterium (assembly GCA_035603475.1). Taxonomy (GTDB): domain Bacteria; phylum Acidobacteriota; class Thermoanaerobaculia; order Multivoradales; family UBA5704; genus JASLEW01. The sequence goes on along the minus strand of DATNKH010000791.1, from coordinate 16,886 downwards.
CTTGTAGCGGTGCAACACCGGCTCGCCGCGGCGCGCCAGGATCAGGGTGTAGCCGTCGTCCTCGACCATGGTCAGCGCCAGGAAGGAGAAGGAGCGGCCGTGCTGGGACACCGCCGGCAGCGCTGACGTGCGCGATGTGGGCCCTCTCGAATCCGCCCCGCCCAGGGCGTCGAGCAGGGACAGGCTGACGTTCGAGATCTGTCCCAGGCGGACTCCGTGCGCCGTGAACGCATCCTCGATCTGCGCCAGCAGCTGCTCGATGGCGAAGCCCATCAGCAGCCGCCGCGGCTCCTCCTGCCCGGGCAGCGGCGAGACCTCGGCGGCGCCGATGCGCAGCTCGTCGACCCGGAAGGGCACCAGGCGCCGCAGCTTCCAGCGCAGTACCTCGTCGAGCGCGGCGCCGCCGCGCGGCAGGTCGCCGCTCTCGGCGTAGGTGACCCGCAGCCAGGCGTCGGGGATCACCAGCGACGCCTCGCGGACGCCGCCCGGGACGCCGTCGAGGATGCCGCCGACCAGCTCGCGGAAGGCACCCGGATCGCGCAGCGGCCCGCCGAGCAGGCCGTTCTGGAAGGAGTCCGGCGGCAGCGCCAGTTGGCGGAAGGCGCGCAGCCGCAGGCCCTGGCGGTCCACGGCCAGCTGGCCGTAGCGCAGCCGTGCCGCGTCGAGCGCGAAGACGTGGGGCGGCGACGGCAGCGGGGCGAACCCCAGCAGCCGCCTACTCCACAAAGGTGACTTTATTGATCTCACGAAGCGTGGTCACTCCTCGCAGCACCTGCTCGAGCGCCGACTCGCGCAGGAAAGTCATGCCCTCTTCCTTCGCGGCGCGCCGGATCTCCGACGCCGGCCGCTTGTCCAGGATGAGCTCCCTGATGTGGTCCGAGAGATCCATCAGCTCGGACACCGCCAGGCGGCCGTGGAAGCCGGTGCCGTTGCACTCGATGCAGCCCGATCCCTCGTAGAAGACGAACTCGGCATAGATCGCGGGATCGAGCCCGCTCTCCTCGAGCAGCTGCCGCGAGGCCTTCACCGCGTGGCGGCAGTGCGGGCAGATCTTGCGCACCAGGCGCTGCGCCAGCACGCAGTTGAGCGCCGAGACGAAGTTGTAGAGATCGACGTTCATGTTGAGGAAGCGGCCGAGCACGTCGACGACGTTGTTGGCGTGGACGGTGGTGAAGACCAGGTGGCCGGTGAGCGCCGACTGGATGGCGATCTGCGCCGTCTCCTCGTCGCGGATCTCGCCGACCATGATCTTGTCCGGGTCGTGGCGCAGGATGGAGCGCAGGCCGCGCGCGAAGGTCAGCCCCTTCTTCTCGTTGACCGGGATCTGGGTGATGCCGCGCAGCTGGTACTCGACCGGGTCCTCGATGGTGAGGATCTTGTCCTCGGAGGACACGATCTCCGACAGGCAGGCGTACAGCGTCGTCGTCTTGCCGGAGCCGGTGGGGCCGGTGACCAGCACCATGCCGTACGGCTCGCGGATGAACTTGCGCAGCTTGCGCAGGGTCTCGTCGTCGAACCCCAGGATGTCCAGCCGCAGGGTGCTGAACTCCTTGTTCATCGACTCCTTGTCGAGGATGCGGATGACGCAGTCCTCGCCGTGCACCGACGGCATGATCGAGACGCGGAAGTCGATCGTGCGGCCCCGCAGCCGCAGCTTGAAGCGGCCGTCCTGGGGAGTGCGCTTCTCCGAGATGTCGAGCTCCGACATCACCTTGATGCGGCTGATGATGGTCTGCTGGTGGCGCTTGTCGATCGGCTCCATCGCCTGGTAGAGCACGCCGTCGATGCGGTACTTGATGATCACCTCGGTGTCGCGGCTCTCGATGTGGATGTCGCTCGCCCGGCGCTGGATGGCGTTGAACATCGTCGAGTCGACCAGCTTGATGATCGGGCTGGTGTCGGCGGTGATGCGGTCGATCGACAGCACCTCCTCGCCTTCCTCGTCCTCCTGCACCAGCTGGATGCGGAAGTCCTCGCTGGCCTCGTCGAGGACGCGCTGCGCGCTCTCCGACTTGGTCAGGATCTCGGCGATCGCCGAGCGCACTCCCACCTTGACCTCGACCGGCTGGCCGAGCAGCAGCTCGAGCTCGTCGATCTTGACCACGTTCGACGGGTCGGCCATGACCACCGACAGGCGCCCGCCGAGCTGGCCCTCGGGGATGAAGCCATAGCGCAGCATCAGCTCGAAGGGCACCCGCCGGAACAGGTCGTTGTCGATCCGGAACCGGGTCATGTCGACGAACTCGAGGCCGTAGCGCGCCGCGAACTCCTCGGCCTGGCGCCGCTCCGAGACCAGCCGCGCCTGCAGCTGCTCCGCGCTCTCCTTCTCGGATTCTTCGCCGGCGGCCGGGTAGCCGTTGATCGCGATCATCGTCGACAGCTCCTTGCCCACATCAGTACTGGCTCTGCCCCAGGGCGCTGACCAGGGGCAGATAGATCGCGACCAGGATCATCGCCACGATGATGCCCATGAACACCAGCATCAGGGGCTCGATCAGCGTCAGGATCCGCCCCATGCGGGTCTCGATCTGCTCGTCCATGAAGTCGGCGACGCTGGTCAGCATCTCGTCGAGCGAACCGGTGGCCTCGCCCACCTTGATCATGTCGATCGACATCTCGAGGAAGACGCCGCTGCGCTCGAGGGCCTCGTGGAAGGGCTTGCCCTCCCGCACCAGCTGGATCTGCGGCGCGATCGCCTGGCGGACCTGGACGTTGCCGACCGCGTCGGTCGCGATCTCGAGCGCCGGCACCAGCGGGATGCCGCCGGAGAGCAGGGTGGCGAGCGAGCGGCAGAGCTCGGTGAGGGCGAAGCGGTGGAGCACCGGGCCGATGAACGGCAGCTTGAGCTTGGCGCGGTCCAGCCACAGCCGGCCTGGCTCGGTGCGCCGCCAGGCGCGGAAGGCGACGACGCCGCCCAGCACGCCCAGCGCCAGCCAGACGACGTTGCGATGCGCGAAGCCGGAGACGGCGATCAGCATCCGCGTCATCAGCGGCAGCTCCACCTCCAGGTTCTCGAAGAAGACGGTGATCTTCGGCACCACGTAGACCATCATGACGCTGATCATGGTGATCGACAGGCAGATCAGCACCGCCGGGTAGACCAGCGCCGTGATCACTCGCCGCCGCGCGTCCATCACCAGCTTGAGGTAGCGGATGAAGCGGCGGATGACCTGCTCGAGCTCGCCGCTCTTCTCGCCGGCCTTGAGCGTCGAGGGGAACAGCCGGGGGAAGAGCTCGGCATGCTCCTCGAAGGCCTCGGACAGGTCCTGGCCGCTCTTGACCCGGTCGCGGATGTCGGTCAGCACCGCCTTGAAGTGCTGGTTCTCCATCCGCTCCAGCATCAGGTCCAGCGCCTGCAGCAGCGGCAGGCCCGCCTTGAGCAGCACCGCCAGCTCGCGATTCCAGACCATGAACTCCTGGACCGGGATCGGCTTGCGGTGGCGTCCGAAGATCCCCGCCGCCCCGAGCTTGCGCGGCATGCCGCGCCGCCGCACCTCGAAGACGTGATAGCCGAGCTTGGCCAGCTCGGTCAGCAAGGCCGGCTCGTCGCTGGCGACGAACGTCTGCTCGAGAACGCGGCCCTCGGGCGTTCCGACCCTACAGTAGAACTGCATACGCTCGCTCTCTGTTCATTCCCTGGCTCGACGTGATTCCCTGGCTCGACGTGATTCCCTGCCTCTACGTGACTCCCTGGCTCCACCCTACCTGATTCCCTGGCTTCAACTGGTTCCCTGGCTCGACCTGGTTCCCTGGCTCGACCTGGTTCCCTGGCTCCCCCTGCTCTATCTGTGATCCGTGGCACCGAACGGGCGCCAGGCTCAGGGCTCCCCTCGCGGCCGGGGATCGCCGTGACGCACCGTCACGACGATGATCAGCGCATCGCGGCTGCCCTCGCTGCGCGCCAAGCCGAGGCTCATCGTCTGGTCCAGGCAGAGGTTCAGGCTGGTGTGGACCAGCGGCGCGGTCGACTTGCTCCCGCCGGCGCGGCGGCTGACCTCGAAGTTGCCGAGCCTGATGCGCTTCGCCTCCATCAATGTACCAAGACGGAAGCTGACGACATAATCGTCCCCGAGCTCGTAGGCGACCGCCTGCCCCTCCTGCGATCCGAGGTTCGCCTGCGCCTGCAGCTCGTAGATGTCGTACGGCAGCAGCTCGCGCAGCCGGCGCGTCAAGGACGCCGGCAGGTCGGAGTGACTCAGCTGCGGCGGCCCGACCGCCGCGCGGCTGGCGCGCACGATCAGGATCTCGACCTTGAGCGGCTGCGCCGGGTGGTCGAAGGCGCGCAGCACCGGCACGATGCGGGCGAGCGCCGCCGCGGTGTCGCGGATGACCAGCGTGTTGCCGCCTGGCTGCAGCTCGAGCGTGCCGCGGCCGGTGAGCAGCGGCTGGATCAGCGGGATGGCCTCGAGCGCCTGCTGATAGAGCAGTTTGTAGGCGTGCAGGACCAGCTCGGCGGAGTCCCGCGGCGGTTGGCCTGGCTGGGCGGCAAGCGGCGCCGCTGGACCGCAGGTCCAGAGAACGCTCGCGATGACCGCAACGATCGCGACGAGGCGGCGCACGGATACCATCAGAAACCCGGAAGTCTATCGCGACCGCGGAGCCGGCTCAAACGCACGGCCGCCGGGGAGATGTCCCAGGCCGACTCCGTCTGGATCGTGGCCGCGACAAGAGCTCAGACATCGAGCTTGCCGTCCACGATCATCACCACTGACATGTGCGGGCTGTCGATCTGGTAGACCCGCGCCTCGGGCCGGCTCAGCCCCTCGATCGAGGGTCGCGACGACGCCGCTTGCACCGCCGACGCGCCGGCCCAGCCCGGCGGCATCATCCGTGGACCTGGACCACCTGGACCACCTGGACCACCTGGCTCCGCTGCCGAGGCGGCGAGCGCATCGGCAGGAGCCGCCGGGCCAGGAGCACCGGTGGCCGTGGCCGCGGTAATGGGAGGCATGGGAGGCGTGGGACGCCAGCCGTGGCCGGAACCGTAGACCAGCGCCATCGCCGTCAGGCCGGCCGCCACCGCCCACCGCGCCGAATGGACATGGAGAGAGGGCAGGGAGCGGATCGCCGGCAGGCGGCGCAGTGCATGCGCCGGCCAGTCCGACCCAGCCTGCCAGTCCTGCCAGTGCCGCCGCAGCCCGCTCGCCGAGCGGGTACCGGAATCGCCGCGAGCCGCATCCTCCAGGCGGCTGGCGGTGCGCATGGCCGCCACCGCCAGGCGCGCGGCCTCGACCTCGTCGGCCTCCTGCGCGGCAGTGAGCTCCGCCGCCGGCAGCCGCCGGAAGATCAGCGTCGGATCGACGGCAAGCGCCTCACGCCAGCAGTCGGGGCAGCCACTGTCGAGGTGGCTGAGCGCCTGTTGCCAGTGGAGGGCATGAAGGGCGTCGATCGCGCCGACTGCGCCGATCGCGCCGCTCGCACTGATCGCGCCAGTGGCGTCGGCGGCGGCACGAGGCGCGCCGGCGGCATCGCGGGCGGCGGGGTCCAGCCGGCGCCAGTCGGGGCAGCTCACGGCCGCTCCCTCCCGGGGTGGATCGCTGGGGTCGCCGAGGTGCTCGGCGCGGGCGCCGAGGCGCTTGCCTGGTAGCCGGCGGCGGCCGGCGGCGCGGCGGCCGAGGCGAAGTTCGCCGCGTACTCCGGATAGCGCCGCAGCAGCTCGCCGCGCAGGTACTTGCGGGCGTTGAAGAGGTGGTTGCGCACCGTCGATTCGCGGCAGCCCAGGATGCCGGCGACCTCGGGCGACGACAGCCCCTCGACCTCGCGCATCAGGAAGACCATGCGCTGCTTCTCCGAGAGAGCGCCGGCCAGCTCGCGGAAGATGGCGGCCACCTCGCCCTGCTGCAGGCGCGACAGGTCGCGGTGAGCGCGGCCGTCGGCGACCTGGCGGAGGTGCTGCCGCACCGGTTCCTGGCTGCGCTCGCGGCTGCGGCGGGAGCGCAGGTGGTCGATGGCAAGGTTGCTCGCGATGCGATAGATCCAGGTGTTCGGGCTCCATCGCTCGTCGAACTTGGCGCGGTTCTCCCAGACCTTGAAGAAGGTCACCTGGACGACGTCCCGCGCCTCCTCGAGATCGCCGAGGATGCGCGTGACCAGCTGCAGGAGAGGCTTCGTCTTGCGGCTGATGAGCTCGTTCAGCGCCGCCTCGTCGCCCTCGCGGAGGGCGAACAGCAGGTCGCGGTCGGAGACCTCGGCCCAGGGCGGCGATTGCCGGCTCTGGCGGCGGGAGTAGACGAGCTCGATCATCTCACCACGGTATACGGGGGCGCTGCGGTCATCGTCTACCTGTTCCGGCCTGCCCGCCGCCGCCCCAGGCAAGTCGGCCGGGCCGCCAGCGGCGCCGGCCGGATCGGGGGACCCTGGCGAGACCGGCGAGACCGGGGGGCCAGGCGAGACCGGGGGGCCAGATGTGCAAGCCGTACCTGGCGCGTCGGCGGAGATCGCCGCGTCAGCCGAGCGAGGCGAGCGACCGGCCGCGCCGGCTTGCCCAGCTGCGCCGGCCGCGGCGACACTCGCCGAGGCAGCAGGGCTGGCGACACCCGCCGAGCCTGCCGGCTCGACCGGGTCCGCCGAGGACGGGGCGGCCGCGCGCGGATCGCGCCAGCGGCGCCGCAGGTCCAGCAAGCTGCGTCCAAAACGGTCCATCGTTCGTAGGCCGAGGTCGCGGTGGAAGGGACGACGGGATCAGCCCCGGGAGCGCCGCCGCTCGGCGCCGGATGCGCCCGCCAGCCGTGGGATTCCCCTGCGTGACCCGCCGGACTCCGCCCCGCGTCGCCGGCAGCTGATTATACTTCGTCGCCGGATGGGCTCCCTGCTCTGGCTGATCTACGAGGCGGGACTCGGCCTGGCGTTGCTGACCGCCGGGCCGTTCCTGCTCGCGCGGCGCGGCCGCCACTACCTGCCGACCCTGGCCGGCCGCCTGGGCGGCGCCGGCGCCGGCGAGTCGGACACCGGCGTGACGGCCGGCGGCCTCTGGCTGCACGCGGTGTCGGTGGGAGAGGTGGGCGTCGCGGCCACCCTGGTGCGGGCGCTGCCGCCCGAGCTGCCGTTGCTGGTCACCACCGTGACCCCGACCGGCCAGGCCCTCGCACGCCGGGCCTTCGCCGGCAGGGCGCGGGTCGCCTACCTGCCCTTCGACCTCCGGCCGGCGGTAGCGCGCTTCTGGCGCCGCTTCACCCCGGCGGCGTTGGTGCTGGTGGAAGGAGACTACTGGCCGCTGCTGCTGCGCGAGGCGCGCCGGCATGCCTTGCCGGTGGCGGTGATCAACGGCCGGGTGGGTGACCGCAGCTTCCGCCGCATGCGGCGGGTCCGCCCGCTGGCGCGGTTCCTCTTCTCGGGCATCGAGCGCTTCGGTGTGCAGAGCGCCGAGGACCGCGGCCGGTTGCAGGCCCTCGGGGTCGACCCCGCCCGCCTCACCGTCACCGGCAACCTCAAGTTCGAGACTCCCGAGCCGCGCGCCAACCCCGATCTCGCCGCGGCCCTGGACCGCCTCGCCGGCGGCCGGCCGATGGTGATCGCCGGCTCCACCATGCCGGGCGAGGACGAGCAGGTGCTCGCGGCCTTCGGCGCCCTGGGAGGCGGCCGCCGCGCCCTCCTGGTCCTGGCGCCACGCCATCCGGAGCGCTGGGACGAGGTCGAGAGGCTGCTCGCGGCGAGCGGCTTGATGGCGGTGAGGCGCAGCCGCCTGCCGGTACCGGCGGCAGGCGGCCCCATGGCTGAAGGCGCCGCGGCGGCCGGCCCCGTCGCCGGCGGCGCTCCCGACGTGCTCCTGCTCGACAGCATGGGCGAGATGGCGTCCCTCTTCCAGCAGGCGGCCGCGGCCTTCATCGGCGGCACCCTGGTCGGGACCGGCGGCCACAACCCGCTCGAGGCCGCGCGCTACGGCATCCCCATCGCGGTCGGCCCGTCGATGCAGAACTTCCGCGACATGGCGGAGCGCTTCGACGACGCCGGCGCTTGGCGGCGGGTCGCGGATGGCGCCGAGCTCGGCCGGGTCTGGGGAGAGTGGCTGGCCGACCCGACAGCCGCCCGCGCTCAAGGAGAGCGTGCCGCCGCCCTCATGGTCGAGAACCGCGGCGCGCTGGCCCGCACCCTCGAGATGCTCGCCCCCATTCTCGCCAGGATCGCACCCGGCGCAGGTCCGGACGTCGAAGCGGAAGCCGGCGGCGGCTGATGGACACCGCCGTCGCCGCCGGCCTCGAGATCTCCTTGGGCCAACCGCCGCCCGCCGACTCGCCCTGGCAGCGGCTCTATGCCGCGGCCCACCGCCTGCGCCGGCGGTGGTACCTCAAACGCGCCCGCCGCCTGCCGCTGCCGGTGATCAGCGTCGGCAATCTGCACTGGGGCGGGGGCGGCAAGACCCCGCTGGTCGCCGCCGTGGCCGCCCACCTGCGGCAGCGGGGCCTGGCGGTCTGCATCCTGTCGCGCGGCTACGGCCGCCGCGGCGGCGGCGACGTGCGCATCGTGAGCCGCGGCGACGGTCCGCTCCTGACGCCGGCAGAGGCCGGCGACGAGCCGGTGCTGCTTGCCGGCGAGCTGCCGGGAGTCGCGGTGGTGGTCGGCGCCGACCGGCACCGGGCCGGCCTGGAGGCCTTGGCGCGTCTGCGGCCCGCTCCCGAGCTCTTCCTGCTCGACGACGGTTTCTCCCACTTGGGCCTGCACCGCGACCTCGACCTGCTCGCCTTCCCCGCCGCGGACCCCTTCGGCGGCGGCCGGCTCTGGCCGGGCGGCCGCCTGCGCGAGCCCCTCGCCGCGTCGGCCCGGGCCGACGCGGCGCTGCTCACCGGCACGCCGGAGCCGGGCGGGACGGCCGCGGGCGAGGCGGCCGGGAAAGCGGCGGGCGGGCCGGGTCCCGGCGCAGCCCTGGCGGCGGCGCTGCGGCCTTACGGCTTCACCGGGCCGGGCTTCGCCTGCGCCTTGCGCGCCGGCGCCGCGGTCCTTCACGGCCCCGCCGGCATCGTGCCGCTGGCCGCCGGCAGCCGGGTCCTGCTGGTCAGCGCCATCGCCCGCCCGGAGCAGTTCGCCGCCACCGTCCGCGAGCTAGACTTCGCCGTCATGGCAGAGCTGCGGTTCCCCGACCATCACACCTACCCGCCTGCCAGCCTGGCCCGCATCGCGGCGCGGGCCGCGGCCAGCGGCGCCGCGGCCGTGCTGGTCACCGCCAAGGACCGCGTCAAGCTCCTGGGCCGGCTGGCAGCGCCGCTCGCCGAGCTGCCGGTCGCCGCCGAACCGGAGCCGGCCTTCTGGACCTGGCTAGACGCCGCCACCGACCGGCACCTCGCCGCGCCAGCCACCAATCTTCGTCCGCACCAGGCTGGCGGCGGGTCAGAGCGGTGACGGTCCGCCGAGGCCGGCGTTGAAGCACACCAGTGCCACCTGCCGCGAGCGGTTGTTCGCCGGCAAGGTGCCTGGCGAGCGAGGCCGGCGGTGAAGCACGCGCCGGTACGGCATCGTCTGGAGTACGGCGCCTACCTGGCGTTCAAGGGGATCATCCGGGCCTTGCCTCATGCCGCGGCGCGGCCGCTCGGCGCCGTCCTCGGCGGCCTGGCCTGCCGCCTCGACCGGCGGCACCGCGAGGTCGCCGCCGCCAACCTGGCTCTCGCCTTCCCCACGCTCGCCGCCGGGGAGCGCAGCCGCCTGGTGACCGCCTGCTTCCGCCACTTCGGCGCCGCCCTCTTCGACCTCATCTCCTCCGAGCGCTTCGACGCCGTCGAGCTCTGCCGCCGCTTCCGCTACGAGGGGTGGGAGCACCTCGACCGCGCCGAGCGCCTGGGCCGCGGCGTCTTCCTGCTCGGCGCCCATCACGGCTACTGGGAGATCTCGGGGCGCCCCATCGGCCTCTATCGTGGCGTCATCCACACCGTCGCCCGTCCGGCCGACAACCCCCACCTTGACCGCGAGCTCTCGCGCCTGCGCCGCGGCCTCGGCTACGCCGTCATCCCCAAGCGAGGCGCCGCACGCCGCATGCTGCAGGTCGTGCGAGCCGGCGGCCGCGTCGGCATCCTGCCCGATCAACGCGTGCAAGAGCGCGAAGGCATCCTGGTCCCCTTCTTCGGCCACCCGGCCCTCACCACCCCCGTCCTCGCCCGCCTCGTCCTCCGCGACGGCTGCCCGGTGGTGCCGGTCTTCGCCTATCCGGAGCCCGGCGGCCGCTACCGCCTGGTGATCCGCCCGCCCATCCTGCCGGACGAGGCAGGAGCCTCCGGAGAGGACGCCGGCGCGAGCCAAGCCGAGGCGAACGACGGTAGTGGGTCAGTTTCCCGCGACCTCCCTTTGGGCGAGGGGCCAAAATCATACGCCGCTGGAGCCTGGGCCCCTCGCCCAAAGGGAGGTCGAGGGAGACTGACCCACTACCCGAACGACGACCTCGGCACGGGCGGCGAGGACACCGCGACGGCGGTCGCCACGCTCACCCGGCGCTACCTGGAAGCCATCGAGCGAGAGATCCGCGATCACCCCGAGATGTGGCTCTGGATGCACCGCCGCTGGGACCGTCCTCGGCGTGGCTGACGGGTCCTAAGGAGCACGGCCGCCCGCCGGTGCGAGGCGGGCGAGCTCTCTGCCGAAGCCCAGGACCACGTGCAGGCGTTCCGGCTCCGCCGAGGCTCGCCGAAAGACCAGGAAGCTGCGCCCGTCCGGGCGCAAGGCGAAGCGGTCGAGCTCCGGTTCGTCGAGCTCCTGGTGCGGCGGACCGGCAGACAGGCGGCCGGCCGCGTCCTGGGTCAGCTCCACCGCCATGAGCTTGGTCCCGCTGCGATAGACGACGCGACGGCTGTCGGCCGACCACGCAGGCAGCGAACCACCTCCCACCGAGATCTGCCATTTCCCGCCCGGCCCGGGAAAGGGGCGCACATAGACCTCCATGCTCCCCGACTCGTTCGATTCGTAGGCGAGCCAGCGGCCATCCGGCGAGAAGCGCGCCCCTGCTTCGTTGAAACCCGTACGCAAGAAAGGCCACGGAGCTCCCCCCAGCGGCAGCACCCAGAGGTCGGCACCAGTTGCGGGAGCGATCTCGGTGAAGGCGAGGAGCCTGCCATCGGGCGAGAAGGACGTCGGGAAACGGATGTTGCCGCCGCCACCCAGGAGGCGCTCGGGCGGACGGCTGCCGTCCGCAGCGACGCGGAAGATCTCGTGGCGTCCGCCGCGCGCCCAGGCGAACGCGATCCATTGCCCGTCGGGGCTCCAGACCGGCTCGATGCTGTCGCCCTCGTAGGTCAGGCGGGAGAGACTGCCGCGATCGATCTCCGAGACCCAGAGCTCCGAGCGATCGAGCTCGCGCACCGTCAAGGCAAGCCGCCGGCCGTCCGCCGAGAGCGCCAGGTTGCGGTACGACCGCGCCGGCAGCGGCAGAGCCCGTCCGCCGCCGGCGGGGGCAAGGAGGTAGACCGCCCTGCTGTTGCCCTGGGGTCCGCCCGGGAGGTACACCAGCGTGCCGTCTCGCGACAGGGTGAACTGGCCGGCTCCCTGGGCCGGGTCGGTGCGCACGCCGTCGAGCACGGCGACGGGCGATCCGCGGACCGCCAACCGACCCAGGTCGAAAGCGACCGCCGCCAAGCCTTGTGCCCCGCCGGCACGGGCGAAGACGAGGTGACCCGTGGGCGCATAGCGGGCAAAGCTTCCTCCCCGGATGAGCTCCCTGCGACGACCGGTCTGGAGGTCGAGGAGCTCGACCGAGGCGTCTTTCCAGCCACCACGCCGCCACACCGTGAACAGGGCCGCACGCCCACCCGGCAGCACCTCCGGCCAGCGGTGGCCGATCTCGCCGGCCCTTGGATCAGGGGTGGTGAGCACGGTTGGCTGGCCGCCCGCGGCGGCGGCGCGGCGCAAGCCGGAGGCGTAATCGGGCGCAAACAAGATGGAGCCATCCTCGCCCCAGCTGGCGCCATAGGGGTAAGGCGAGTCGCAGACGGCCAGCGGCTCGCCGCCGGCGAGCGCCACCTTCTCGAGCTTGCCGTGGGCGAAGAAGCCAACCCACTCACCGTCCGGTGAGAAGAAAGGCGCCGCGGCCCCCTCGCTCCCCACGATCGGGCTGGCCTCGAAACGGTCCAGAGCGCGTAAGTACAGCCGCTGCGTGCCGCCTTCGCGCGCCACGAAGATCAGCTGCTCGCCGGAGGGCGAGAGGGCAAGCGCCGGCGCCAAGCCGGCATCCAGGACGGCGCCTGGCGGGATGCCGATGAGCAGGCGCCGGGGTGTCTCCGTCCCGGCGAGCGGGGCCGGCCGGCGCAGTGACTGCCACATGCCCGCGAGGGCGGCGGCGAGCGCCGCCGCCGCGATGGCCAGCGCCAGGCCGGTCCTCCGGGGCAGCCGGCTGCCGGCCCTGATCGGCTCGTGGAGCATGCGCGGCGCTTGCGGCTCAGCCGCGGCGATGAAGCGATAGCCCCGGCGGTGGACCGTCTGGATGTAGGTCGGTGCCTGGGGATTGTCGCGGAGCGCCTGGCGCAGCACGCTCACCGCCTCGGTGAGCGAGGTCTCGGTGACGACGGCGTCGTTCCAGACAGTGTCCAGCAGGAGCTGCTTGGGCACCAGCCTGCCGGCGCGCTCGACCAGGAGCGCCAGCACGCCCAGGGCGCGGGGCGGCAACGGCACCTCGGCACCGTCCCGAACAGCGCTCCGTCGGCGGCGTCGAAGCGGAATGGACCGAAGACGACGGCGCCGGGAGCCGGGGGAACGACGGGGCGAGGAGCTTCGAGCTCTCCCATGACGATGCGCCGCCTCGGCTGGCCGCGGCCCGCCGGCCGGCGATGAACGCCCTTCCGACGAGAGAAACCTGCGAGAAGCTTCAGGGATTGCCCAGGGAAGCTTCACGACTTCGCGCCGCGCGCCGACTACTCTGACCGGGTCGGGTGGGGCTCGCCCATCCTACCGCCAAAGGGACTGCCAAGGAGCGCCCTCATGATGCAGCCTCTGTTCCTCTCCAAGGACACCGACCGCCCGACGCCGGCCGCCGGCTCTCCTCGGGGGCCTGCGAGGTGAAGCACCTGATCGCGGGCTCTCTTTGCGCGCTTGCCCTGCTGGCGATCGCCACGGCCACTTACCTGGGCCTTGGCCTCATGGAGGTGGCCGCCGATGCGAAGCCCGCCGCATGGGAAGCCGGCTTGATGCCCGCTGCGGTTCACGCCTCCGTGCGGCGGCGAGCAGCGGCCATGCAGACCATGCCGAATCCCCTGCCCCATGCGGATGCCACCCTGGTGGCCGGGGGCAAGCTCTACATGAACGATTGCGTCGGCTGCCACGGCGCTCCCGGACATCCCAGCGACTACGGTGTGACGTTCTTTCCGCCGGCGCCGCAGTTCGCACAGGCCGGATCGCAGTACTCGGACGCCGAGCTCTTCTGGGTCGCGAAGCACGGCATCCGCATGAGCGGGATGTACCCGCAATCCCCGCACTACTCGGATTCCGATCTCTGGCGCCTCACCGCCTTCATCGCCCGGATCGGCAACCTGCCGCCTGCGGTCGCCAAGGCCCTCCAATCGCCGGCGTCAAAGTAGGCTGGGCCAAGCAGGAGGACTGCGATGAAACAGTTCACCCTCGGTTTTCTCGGCACGCTCGTGTTCCTCGTGGCGGGCGTGATCGGTTGTCTACGGCTGGGCGCCGTTGAAGTGCGCGGCGACGTCGCCGCTCCCGCCTGGCAACGCCATCTGATGCAGTTCGCCGTGCACGCCTCCGTCCGGCGACGCGCACCCCAGGTGCGCAGCTCCTCGCCGCCGTCCGACGGTGATCTGATCGCTGGCGGGAAACTCTACCTGGATGGCTGCGACGGATGCCACGGCAAGCCGGGAGGCCCTCGCCGCAAGCGCGCCCTCTTCTCTCCACCGCCCGTGTTCGCGCACGCCGCCTCGCAATCCTCGGAAGCCGAGCGGTTCTGGATCATCAAGCACGGCATCCGCAGGTCCGGCATGTCCGCTTGGGGTACCACCTACACCGACAAGCAGCTCTGGTCTCTCGCTGCCTTCGTCGGGCGCATCCAGGATCTGCCTCCGTCCGTGCTGGACGTCATCCAGCCGAAGCAACGGTGAAGCTCTGTCCCGGCGGCACCTACCCGCTGGGCGCCCGCTTCGGAATCAAGCCAGGGGATGGCGCCAGCGCAGTTCCGGGAACCGGCTGAAGCCGCGGTCGGAGGTGATCCACTCGCTTCCCGACTCGATGGCGAGTGCGGCGAGATAGGCGTCGGCAACCAGATTGCCTTTCGCGCCCGCCCCGACGCAGAGACGGGTGAAGATCGACCAGTGCCTCGGTCCGGGAGCTACCGTCACGCAGTTCGGCTGGGCTCGCAGCTCCTCGGCGAAGCTGACGGCAAGATTGACCGGGGTTGGGCGGGCGAAGACCCGCGGGTTGGTGACGATCCGCAAGAAGCCACTGAGAACGATGTCGGCCATGCCGAACGCCGCATCGGCGCTCACCAACTCTTCCAGCCAAGCACGATAGAGGGGATACTCGGGCCCGTCCTGGCGATGCGCATAGACCAAGACGTTGACGTCAGGGAGGAGCATCCTCGCGCTCCATCAGGTCGAGCAACGCGGCGGAATCGTCGAGGTCGACTCCTGGCAAGACCCAGCCCTCCCCCCACGACGGCAGCGTTACGGGCTTCTGCTCACGGCGCTCCCGGCGGCTGAAGCTCTCACGCAGCGCCTGCTCGATCACGGCAGTGAGGGTGAGCCCGCCGCGAGCAGCACGCTGCTTGGCTTCGGCGAGCAAATGGTCGTCCAATCGGATTGTCGTCCTCATGCATCAAAACATATTATCTCGGCATCAATATGTCAAATCCGTCAACCGCTCGCAGTCGTTCATCTTCCGCCGGCTCCATCGGAGGTCATCCCGGCGCCGATCTCGTAGAGGTAGAGACCCCCTCCAAGGTCGGCGCGGCGGGGGTGGCGGGCGATCCAGCTGAAGGCGCCGGCCGGGACGGGCACCATGTGGCCGCGGACGTTCGTGACATAGGGATAGCCGTGCGCGAAGTTGGCGCTCACCACGGCTGGGCCGGGATGGTTCGGATCGGGGAAGCGCCAGCGGATGCCGTAGATGGATGGGTCGACGTGGCCGAAGTAGGCGAGGGGGATGCCCGGGAGGTGCTCGCGGTCGAGGAAGGCGCGCAGCCGCTTCAGGCCTTGACCCCAGTCGAGGTTGGAATCGAGCAGGTAGCGGTCGCCGCCGCCCACCGCCAGGGGATTGAAGTAGGCGATCGTGTCGGGCGTCGCGAGGAGCGCCGAGGCCGGATAGATCAGCAGCAGCGCGAGGGCCGCCGCGCGGACCGCCCGGCCGCGGGTGCGGAGCCAGGGCACCAGGCGGCCGCTGTAGATGCAGGCCAGGGGCACGATCGGCAGCAGGTAGCGAATGCCGTAGCTGACTTTCGATCCCAGGGAGAAGACGGCCAGCAGCACCAAGACCGGCAACCAGAGGAACTCCTCGTGCCGGCGGCGGCCGGCGTCTGCCGGTGACCGCGGGAGGCGCGCGAAGGGCGCCGCAAGCCAGGCGGCCAGCAGCGGCAGCGGCGTCTTCAGCAGCAGAGTCAGCGGGTAGTAGAGCCAGGTTCCCTGGGGCAGCCATCTCCCACAGAACCAGGTCGGGAACTCGCCCTGCTCGTTGATCAGCTGGATGGAGTCGAAGCCGTGCAGGTAAGGGGCTGGAAGCGGCAGCGGGAGCCTGCGCGGCAGGGCAGCGGCCAGCACCTTCATCAGCCGGCTGCGGAACTGATAGCCCCCCACCGCCCCGCCGACCCCTTGGAACAGGTACCCGGCGTCCAGCACTGCCAGGCTGACCAGTCCGAGCACCGCCAGCGACGCCAGGCTCCAGCCCAGCTCGGCGGCGTGCGACCGGTGACGTCCGTCGCGGACAACGTCCGATCGGTCGCGCAGCGGGAAACGCTCGCCGCGGACCAGGGCCGCGACGGCGAGCAGCAGCAGGACCGGGTAGAGGAGCACGGCGCTGAACTTGGTGAGCTGGGCGAGGCCCAGCGCGGCGCCGGCGGCGAGGAGCGCTGGCAGCCGCGGGCGCTCGAGCCAGCGCTGCGCGAGGTAGAGCGCGGCGGTCGCCGCCAGCGCGAAGGCGACGTCGGTCGTGGCGAGATGGGCGTGGGCGATGAGGCTGGGGCAGAAGGCGCAGCCCGCGAGCGCGACCAGGCCGGCCTCCTCGCCGTAGAGGCGGCGCGCCCAGTGCCAGACCAGCAGCGCCAGCGCCATGCCGAGACCGACCACCGGCAATCGCCCGAAGAGGAAGATCCGGTCGAAGCGCTCGCGGTTGCGGCGCATGAAATCGGTCGCGAACACCCAGGGGTACCAGCCGTTGTCGCGCAGCCGCGCGCCGGTGTCGATCTGTGGCGACAGGGCGAGCAACGGCAGGGCGCTGAGCACCCGCGGCAGCGGCGGATTCAGGTCGTAGAGCTCGAAGTTGCCGGTCTTCAGGTAGTAGTAGCCGGCTGGCAGGTGCGCGAACTCGTCGACGGTCGGGCTGTCCCAGCGCAGGCCGTGGGCGCACAGCCCGCCGAAAGCGGCGAGCAGCACCAGCCCGGCGATCCGCGCCGCCGCCGGCCGCCTCGGCGCGCCGGTGGCACCCGGTGCGATCTCCGCGCTCGGATCGGAGGGTCCGCTCGGGCCGGGTGAATCGGGGCCGCTCACTCGAGCTCGAACAGCGGCTCGCCGCCGTCCACCGACTGGCCCGGCTGGACCAGGATGCGGGTGACGGTGCCGTCGTGCTCGGCCAGGATCTCGTTCTGCATCTTCATCGCCTCGAGCACCAGCACCCCCTGGCCGGCCGTGACCGCCTGCCCTTCGGCCGCCAGCAGCGCCACCACCCGTCCCGGCATGTAGGCGGTCACGCGCTGGCGGCGCCGGCCGCCGCGGGCGCCGGCGCCCTGGGCGGCCAGGTGGGTCAGCGGATCGGCCACCTCCACCACC